>JAMOSE010000157.1 GCA_027063215.1 Sulfurimonas sp.
CTCTTCTTGGCAAACTTCAAGATTCACCATATCATCTTTAAATCAGATGCTTATTCATCCGTTGTCAATGGTACAGTAACAGAAGATTTGAAAAAAGACTCGCATCATTGTTCACTTGGGCAATGGTACTATTCACAAGGTCAAAAACTCTTTGGAAATAGCCAAACATTTAAAAAGATACAATATCATCATGAGAAAGTGCATGAACTTATCAATGCAAATATTCAATGCGCCCTTACAGGTGGTTGTATGAATAAAAATGATTCAAAAAATGAGATTGTAGATAGATTTAAAGAGGCTGAAGAACATTCAAAAGCTCTTTTTGCACTAATGGATCAACTCTCAGACGAGCTAGGTGACAATGTGGATATGAATGAAGTTTTAGCATAAGCTAAACTTCATATCTACTTATTTTTGTAATTTTCTTTTTATCTTCATCTTATGTTTTGCAAGCTCTCGCATATCTGCCGTTGTATCGCTCTCATCCATAATCTCAACACCTAAAATAGTCTCAACACAATCTTCTAAAGTCAAAATACCTTCTGTTTGATCATAGTTGTCTTTTACCAAAAACATATGCTCTTTTTTAGAGATAAAAAGATCAAGTGCTTTACTTACCGGAACATTTTCATTAATAGCAAAGATATCTTTCTTCACACTTTTCAGGGTTACGCTGTCATCTTTCAGGGCCTGACGAAAGAGTTTTTTCGTCAAAACAATACCGGTAACATCTTCTATGGTTTCCTTAAAAACAGGAATACGAGAAAATTTAAAAATCGCTTCCTCTTTCTCAATAACCTCTTTGACTGTCATATTCTCATCCAGTGCGAAAACAACACTTCTTGGTGTTAAAACTTCTGAAACTTTGATATTGTCAAGATTAAGCATATTTTCTATAACATCAGACTCTTTTTCATCAATAACACCCTCATCTTCACTCATAAGCATACTCTCTAAGAGTTCCTCTTTTGTAAGCGTATGGGCATCCCCTTTCCCTTGAGAAATTTTGTTTGTTACAGCAAGTGTTGTAAGAATAATCGGATACGTCATCCAGATAAAGATACGAATAAAATAAGCAGCAAGTGGTGCTAACTGTTTCCAGTAGATAGCTCCAATAGTTTTTGGAATGATTTCAGAGAGAAATAAAATAGCAAAAGTAAGTATAACAGAGACAATAACAACAGCATCGTTACCAAAAACTTCTGAAGCCTGCGCACCAACAGCTGCTGCACCCAAAGTATTTGCAATAGTATTTAAAATAAGAATAGAAGCAATAGATTTGTTAATATTTTCCTTTTGCAGACGCAAGAGTTTTCCTACAGAAGGACGTTCTTTTTCAAGAACGGCAACATAAGACATATTAATAGAAAGAAGTACTGATTCTAAAACAGAACAGACAAATGATACCCCAACAGATAAAACAAAAAAGAGAAGTAATAATTCCAAGTCACATATTCCTTATAATAGTATAATTTTTGCAAGGCCGAGGAAAGAGAAAAATCCAACGACATCCGTAACAGTTGTTAAGATAACGGTACTGCCGATCGCCGGATCAATTTTAAGCCATTTTAGTGCCAATGGTATCACTGTACCAAAAAATCCTGCCATAAAGAGGTTAATAATCATCGAAAGACCAATGACAACACCCAACATAGGCATATCAAACCATATCCATGCTATTGTACCCATTACAAGAGCAAAAAGCAGTCCATTCATCAAAGCAATAGCTACCTCTTTTTTAATAGAACGCAAAGCATCACCCTGCGAAATCTCTCCAAGTGCAAGTTGTCGTACAACAACCGTAAGCGTCTGTGTTCCGGCATTTCCACCCATAGATGCAACAATAGGCATCAATACTGCAAGTGCAACCATAGAGTCTATAGTATCTTGAAACAAACCAATAACCAAAGAGGCTGCAATAGCAGTTAAGAGGTTAATACCAAGCCAGTAAGCACGCGTCTTCCCCGCTTTTAGAATATCTTCATCATCTTCTGCTTCATCATCAACACCGGCAAGGTTATACATCTGTTCGGTTGCATGTTCATTAATTATATCATAAATATCATCAGAAGTTATACGACCAAGTAAAATACCGGCACTGTTTACAACCGGCATAACAGAAACATCATACTGTTTAAAAAGCTCTACAACATCTTTAATATCTTCATGATCATATGCTTTGATAGGTTCAAAATTATCTTCACTTGCTTCAATATTTTCCTCAATAGTTTTAGAAAAATCAAATATTAAAAGATCATCCAGACCCACAGTGTAAAGAAGCTTGCTATGCGCATCAACAACAAAAAGATTTTGAATATTTTCAAGCTCATTCTCTTTACGAAGCTTTGCAAAACGTTTGATAACATCCTGAACAATCTCATTAGAGTAGGCCGTAAAGACCTCAAGCTGCATATATGCACCAGCTTCATTCTCTTCATACTTTTGCAGAGTTTTGATCTCTTTTTTATCATCTTCATCAAGCGTTTCAAAGACCTGAGATGCCACATTCTCATCAACATCTTCAAGCTCTTGCATAAACTCAAGCTGATCATCAGACTCAAGTTCTGAAACTGCCTGTGAGAGTTCATCAACACTGAGATTTTCAACAACATCATCAAAGTATCTATCAGGAAGAGCCAGTGCAACATCACCGACTAACTCTTTAGGAACAAGTTTTATGGCCTTGCTAAACTCTCCATCGTCCATACCACGTAAAATATTGGCAATTTCAGAAGGGTGCATCTCACTGATATCGTGAGTGTTTATATAATTATTCATTTCTTTCATAGACGCAATTATAGCTTATTTTGCTTGTTTTAGATCATATCTTGTAAGCTTGTTAAAACGGATCATACTTGCTAACTCAATAACATAGCCATCTGCTCTTTCAGAATACTCTTTTAAACCTTGAATAATCTCATAAACAGATTTTCCTTCATAGTTTAATTTTTTAAATTTGCGATATTTCTTGCCGGTAGAGAGCATATAGTAGTATGCATAAATCGCCTCTTCAATATTGTTATACTTACGCACCCATACGGTACGATTACCTTTTTTGATTCTAGCAGGAACAGAGCCTTTGGAACTGAGTCCATGAACACCAAAGATATTATTGGCTTGCCTGAAAAAACGAGAAGTTCCCCATGCACTTTCCATTGCAGCCTGTGCAAGAGTAATACTTACAGGATGCGGTTTTAGCGCTATAAGCAATGCTTTATCACTTGTAACTTTATATTTTTTCTTTAAAGCTTCAATTTTTTTAGGATTTGTGTGATTTTGTATATCTCTTTTTGCATCAAGATATTGTTGATAAAGCTTTTTATAAACATCATCAATAGCAGGTACCAAGAGAGCAAAAAATCTTTTCTTTTTTTCTGCTACACTCATATGTTTAGGTATAACTTCTACTGAGTAGTGCTCTTTCTTTACAACTTTTTCACTACTCATCAGATAAGAAACTACCACCAACACAATCAATAAAATTTTCATAACCATCCTCATTACTTAAAATAAACTTTTTACTAAAACTTATATAGCAAGCTTGTTTTTTGGGAAATATCCTCTTTTTTTACATCTATGGCAGGTTGTGAATCAAAATCATAGTAAAAAACAAAATTTAAATAGAGTTGTTTATATATCCATATATTTAACTCTAATCCATTCGATAAAATATAATCATTAAATGCATCAATTTTTGGCTGATAGTAAAAGACATATGAGAGAGAGGACTTTTTTGTAAAATTATTTGTATAGGCAATATATGTATTTATACGAAAATTATGTTCTCTTGGATCCACCTCTGTAGTATAAGATATATCTTCATAAAAAGCACCTGTACCTATATGAAGCTTTCCATATTTTGGATTATGCCAAAAAAAGCGTACTCCGCCACCACCTAAATAACTATGCTTTACCTTTGTAAACTCATTAGTTTGCGACTGAATAAAACTCTCCCAGTCAAGACTTTTTTCATACACTCTGTGAATATAACGAATATGTGCATATGTTTTATTGGTATTTGTGACACCTGAACTTTTAGCATAACTAAAAGTAAAATCACTCCAAAGAAGATAACTTTCATTGTTATCATACTCTAAACGTAATCCGGCACTATAGTTATCTACATCACTGTTGCCGCGTTTTGTTTCAAAAGAACCTTTTATCATACCACTTTTACCGGGATTATCACCGATATCAACAGGAGCAATGGTTATAATTGCATAAGAATTACATACAAACAGCAAAAAAAGAATAATATGTTTCATAGGTTATGTCCTTATAAAAGTATAAAAAGATATCCGGAAGCTATCTTTTTTACCTTATATTGATAATATCCATCAAGTTCAATAACTACTCTATAATATCCTTTATGTGTTCCTAAGCGAATTTTTTTAAAAAAAGAGGAGTTTGGAAGCTTCTTTATATAACTTCTAAAATTTGTTTGATGCTTAAAATCACACACTATCCTATGGGGCTTTACAAGTAAAAAATTTCGAAGCATTTTATCTTTTGTTATAATTTTTAATCTTTTCCCACTTTTATAAAATGATATAAAGGGCAAATTAATTATTTTTTTATATACAGTATGCTTTTTATTGAGAGCAGATGACTCTTTTTGTGATTCATTGTAGTTTTGTGATATAAATAAAGGGAGATGCCAGTCAATTGCATTATGCAGTTCAATCTTCTTCGTTGCAATAGAACCATCTAAATTTTTATATTCAACAGAGATGCTTTCTATGGTACGTGCTGTAGATGGCAATGTAATTGTTGCACGTTTTAAGCGTTTTGCACCATCAATATGATTTGATGTCAAAGGAAGATCCATTGCATCATCTACCGGGAAAAAAGGATTTTCACGAGCACATAAAAAAAGTGGGATCATTAATAAAAAAAATAAATGCCTCATTCTCTACTTTACCTAATTTTTACACACATTATAGCAAATTTGAAGCACTATTGTGCAGAAATTTCTTTAAGTTCAAAATACTCCCGCTGCAGTTCAGCATTTTCATTTCTTAAACGAACAACCTCTTCTTTGAGATAGTTTTCATAATCTTCAAGCCCTAAAAGAACTTCAACAGAGTTTGTTCCATACAGGAGTATTCCAAGATAAATACCCAAAAGAACTATAAGAAAAACAAAAAGAAAAAACTTACCAAGAGTCAGTCCAAGATACTTTTGAGTTATACTCTCATCAATATCGATCTCTTGGTAAAGTTCTTCTCTATTCATAATACTACTTAATTAAAAAGAGCAGATCCTAAATACTCCCCATACACAACTTCATTTTCAATCTCTAAAAGACGGTTGTATTTTGCAGTTCTCTCACCACGTGCAGTTGAACCGGTTTTAATTTCACCACAGTTAAGTGCTACTGCAAAGTCGGCAATAAATGCATCTTCACTCTCACCAGAGCGGTGAGACATAACACATTTGTAACCGTTTCTCTGTGCAAGACGAACGGTAAGCATAGTCTCAGAAACTGAACCAATTTGGTTTGGTTTAATAAGAATCGCATTTGCAATTCCTTTTTGGATCCCTTCATTTAAGATGTTTGCATTTGTAACAAAAAGGTCATCTCCAACGATTTGGATCTTATCACCAAGTTTCTCAGTCATCAATTTAAATCCGTCCCAATCATCTTCACTCAGACCATCTTCAATAGATACAATAGGATACTTCGCACAAAGATCTTCATAATAAGCAACTAACTCTTCACTAGAAACTGTACGATCTTCACTCTCTAATCTATATCCACCATCTGCTACGATCTCGCTTGCTGCAACATCAAGAGCGATTGCAATCTGCTCACCCGGTTTGTACCCAGCTTTTTCAATAGCTTCCATAATAACCTGAATAGGCTCTTCATTTGAACTTAAATTTGGTGCAAAACCACCCTCGTCACCTAAAGATGTTGAGTGCCCTTTTGCTGCTAAAGTAGCTTTTAAATTATGGTAAACCTCTGCTGATGCACGAAGACCCTCCGCAAAATCTTCAAATCCTACCGGCATAATCATATACTCTTGAAAATCTACTGAGTTATCCGCATGACTTCCACCATTGATGATATTTAACATCGGTGTTGGCATAACCATAGCATTTGCACCACCAAGGTATCTGTAAAGTGGAACACCTAAGCTTTTAGCTGCCGCACGTGCTACTGCCATAGATACACCTAAAACTGCGTTTGCACCAAGATTACCATAGTTTTCAGTACCGTCAATCTCTTTCATAATGGCATCTACAACAGCCTGATTAAAAGGGCTCATGCCAATTAATGCATCAGAGATAGGACCGTTTACATTTTCAACAGCTTGCAGTACACCTTTGCCCATATAACGATCACCACCGTCACGAAGCTCTAATGCCTCACGTTTACCCGTACTTGCACCTGATGGAACTATAGCGCTCTCAACTGTACCATCACTTAATGTTACAGTCGCTTTTACTGTCGGATTTCCACGTGAATCCATTACTTCTATCGCACTTACGTTATCTATAAACATATATCTGCCTTATTAAAATAAAATTGTGTTATTTTATCTAAATTTGATTAAAGTTTTGTTTATACATCCGCCTCTGCAATATCTGAAGTTTCCATCGTCATTAAACTACTCATTCCCATCGCTTGCTTGATCTTCTCTTCGATCTCATTTGCCAGTTCTGGTTCAGCTTTAAATTTCGCTTTGACATTTTCACG
>JAMOSE010000158.1 GCA_027063215.1 Sulfurimonas sp.
ATTTTTTTCAGATCGTGTTCTTGCATAGATGTACAACCGACTGTTGGATGTTTTTTTGCTTTTTGAATATGTATAAATATACAGGATCCTCTTTGTGCTTTTGCCTGAGGATTATGTGCAACTACAATGCCATATTTGTATTGATTGTCTTTTCGTCGCATATGCTCAAAGCTTTTTTCATTTCCCGTTGCCTCAATAATCTGATTATAAAAGGGTGAGTTGCTATCATCGACGCAGATTAAATTTTTATTGGCATAGAGATAGGGGAGTTTTGATTGTTTGTGTGAGGCATAGCCAAAACTCTCTGTAAGTTTAAAAATACCGGCAGGAGATCTTTTGTCTCCCTCATATTTTATGGGTTCATTTTTCTTATGAGGGATTGATTTTATACCTATGCCCCATCCGAGACCATTTTTCCCAAGATTTACTTCTATATCTTTACAAATAACTTTTTTGCCTTCAAAACAGGAGAGTTTTGCTCTTGAAGAGTTAAAATCATCTGCTACAACTAAGAGTATCTGTTGGGAAGAAAACAATAATGTTGAAAAACTTATGCTAATTAAGAAACTTTTTATCATAAAGTATGGTACTATTACTATTATATGAAGTCAAGAGTAAAAAGGCAAAAATATTATGAGTATTAAAATAAGACAGGCAAAGGTTGAAGACGCACCTTTTTTAGCACAGATGATGTTACAAAGTTCTCGAGCAGGGAAAAAAGATGGGCTCTTTGATCTGATTTTTGAAACAGAGGATGATAAAATACTGTTAGAAAAATTAGAGCGTTTGGCACAAACAGAGGCGAAAAGTCACTGTAATTATAGAAATTTTTTAATTGCCGAGATGGATGGTAAAAGTGTTGGAACTTTATGTAGTTATGAACCTCGTAAAGCAACAAAAGAGATCTTTATCAAAGCATTGCAAGAGGTAGGGTGTTCTGATTCTATGGCTGATACTTTAGCGATTGTTTATGAATGTGAACTCGATGTAAGTCGTACTGCTTTAATGTTTGACTTTATGGAAGAACTTGATGGTTTTATTGATGTTGGTGTATTAAAAGCATTAATGCAAAAATCTTTATTGACTGCACGTTTAAAAGGCTATAGCATTGCGCAGACAATTATAGAGATAGGTTCTTTAGAAGCAGAACTTCTTTATAAGAAGCTAGGATTTCGTGTAGTTGATGAAAAAGAGTGTGAACGTTATAAAGAGACTTTTGGTCGTAATGGTCTTAAACTGCTCTCTATAGAGTTTTAGGAGAGTGCTATAGAACTCTCTGTAGTCTCACTCTTTCCTTCTCTCCTTGCTATAGCCCTTGCTCTTTATTGGCGGAATGTACTGCTTTCTCTTTTTGGCGGTACTCTTTTAGGTCTGTTTATACTGAATCATTTTGCATTTTTTACTACTTTTGAAGCACTCTATGAACTCTTTTCATCGCTTTTATCTGAGGCTTGGATCCTAAAAACATTGGCTTTTGCAATACTTGTCGGCAGTGTTATGGAACTTTTGGAGCGAAGTGGCGGGATTGATGGTTTTGTTGAGTATATGACAAATAAGTCAAAACTTGTTTCATCTCCTCGTTCGGCTTTAATGGTAAGTTATATTATAGGGGTTATTATCTTTATCGAATCATCTATTACCTCTTTGATTGCAGGGGCAGTCGGACGGCCATTGTGTGACAGAGAAGGTGTACCTCATGCAAAGTTGGCTCTTGTTTGCGATTCAACATCTGCTCCTATTAGTTCGCTCATTGTTCTTAATGGTTGGGGCGCACTGCTTTTGGGTTTGATTGCTACACAGATAGAGACAGGAGTAATAGAGGGTGAGAGTATC
>JAMOSE010000159.1 GCA_027063215.1 Sulfurimonas sp.
AGTTCTTTGATCTCATTTGCTACGGGAACATCATGGGGAACCTTTTCTATTATGATCCCAATAGCCGTACCAATGGCAGTAGGTCTAGATGCTAATGTGGCATTGGCAATAGGTGCGGTGATCAGTGGAGGTGTTTTTGGAGATCACTGCTCACCAATATCAGATACAACCATTATCTCATCTTTGGCAAGCGATTGTGATGTGATAGAGCATGTAAAAACACAACTTCCGTATGCTCTTATAAGTGGCATGATTGCGTTTTTACTTTTTGTTGTGTTTAGTTTTCTAGGTAGTAGTTGATAGAGTAGCGAAGATCATCATCAAGATTATCCATAGAACTGAGCATCCAGCGTAAATATCCTGCATCTTCTTGCGCTACCTCTTGTAAAGTTTTACCTTTATGTTTTCCAAAACGAAATGTTTTGATAAGAATTGGAGTGTTTGTCAGATCTACCATCTTTTCAACCGGATTTTCTCCCGGAAATTTTTCCTCAACTGCCTGACGCAGTTTTGTCAAAAAGAGTTTTAAAACAAGAACATCACCAATAGCATCATGGGCTTTTACTTCAATTCCAAGTGCATCAGCCTCTTTTTGTTCCTCTTTGTAAAGTCCCATTTTATAGCGAAAATATTGTAATCGATGGGCTTCTTCATCTTCAAAGATATGCTTGGCAACGCGGAGTGTATCTATGACTTTCATAGCCACTTCAAAGCCCTCTTTTTCAAGCATCTTCAGATCAAAAGGTGCATTATGTATAATCATATAGTTCTCTGGAGTGTTGAGTTCCAAAAGGCGTTTATATGCAGGAAGTTCTACACATTTTGGTTTGCCTTCTATCATTTCTGGAGTGATGCCGTGTACTTCCATTGCAGCAAAGTTTATGGGAACATCTGCAGAGCAAAACGCATTATGCACCTCTATCTCTTTGCCTCCAAGTATCATATATCCGAGTTGAATTACTCTGTCTTTCTCATCTGTGCCTGTTGTCTCAGTGTCAAGTATTATATATTTTGCCATCTATCTTCTTTTGTTTATAAATTCTGCAACAAAACTCTTTTGTGAGTTTGCTTCTACTGTGAGTGTAAATGTAGCCAAATTTCCCTTAGTATAACGATAGGCTTCATCAGTAATGATTTTGGCATCACTTCGTGGAGTAAAAGGGATGGCGATAGTAACACTTTTTGCTTTGTCTGCGTTATTTGTAAGTGTGTACTCTATAATGGCATCAAGCTTTGTCTTTGTATCTTTTCTTTTTATGAGTCGTTGCGTGAGCTTGGTGTCAAAATCTTTGCCAATATCAAGCGAAATAGCTTTGTTTTTGGCACTGTTTTGAATTGTTGCCTCTCCTAAAAGCAGGCTTGGTTGCTCTTTTTGTGCTTGTGAATAGATACGTACAATACCTTTTGGCAAGGCGGTGTCTGCTAGTTTAAATGCTATACTCTGCGTTGCCTGCATGGAGCGCTCACCCATAAGATAGAGAGGATTGCTCGCTCGCAAATGAAAGCTTTTTGTATAGTGTATGCTTTTTTTCTTCAAAAGCTTTATGCGGTTACTCTCTTGAGGTTTTATATTGACTTTAAAAGGGATAGTGTAGAGATGATAACCCTGCATACTTTTGTGGCTTGGCATTGTTGATGCAACTGGCGCATCATTGGAAATAGTCATAGTTTTATACATAACAGGATGTTCTACGGCTTTTCGAACACGATGCAGATCACCTGCTAAGAGTTGTACATTCGCATCTCTGAACTCTTTGTTTGTGTTGTTTGTAATACTTACCCATCCTGTAAGTTCAGCACTTTTTTTGTTAAGCTCTAGTGTATAGTCGGTTGTAAAATTAATCTTGTTTGCCAGATAACGCAACTTTACTTTTGCTTCTGTTTTGTAACTCTGTTTGATTTTTAGCAGCAGAGCATTTTTGCTATGAAGCATTTTTGGTACAAACGGATAGCTTAGTTCACGCAGATTTACCGGTGTGATGGGTCCATCTTTTTGTATAAAAGCGTCCGAAGCATTGATGGCTGTAAGTTTGTAACTTTTGTTTTTATAATATACTTTTTTACCGATAAATGCCTGTGCCAGTGTATGTAGTGAGAGGTTTGAACGCTGAAAATTGATTGCTTGAAGGTTTATATTTTTTGGAAGGGTGACTGCTATGGAGTCTGTGAGAATGCTTTGCGCAATGTCTTCATATAAAAGTGTCTCAGTTTGTGTGTCAAAATGAAAACTCTTTTCTTCTTCTACCAGTGCCATACCTGAATCATAAATGCTCAAATGTGTTGCAAAGAGTGTCTGTGTAAGTAACAGTGAAGAGAGTATAAATAGTCGTTTCATAGTTAAATCCTTTGTCAAATATGATACACTTATAAAAAAAATAGAAGGTAACAAAATTTGATAGACTCTCCTCTTGTGTATCTCTTTATTGTAGCACTCAGTGTAACACTTTTTCATCTTTTGGCGACAAAGACAAAGCTCTCTGTATTTAACTTTGTTCCTGCGGTTGTTATGATCTACGCTTTTATGATGTTGCTTGCCTCTTTGGGAGTATTTGCGCAGAATGAAGCTGTGACACATATCTATAAACTGACAAAAACAAATCTTCTCCCTGCTATGCTCTTTTTAATGCTTTTAGAGATTGATTTTTCTCATTTTTTGCGTCTTGGAAAGAAGCTTATTATTGCTTATATTTTAGCGGTAGGCTCTCTTATCTTCTCATTCTTTACTATTGCCTCTCTTTTTCATTTTAACAAAGCTATGGCAGGAGCATTTGGTGCATTGGCTGGAAGCTGGATGGGTGGTACGGCAAATATGGTCGCTGTTGGCTCTGCACTTGGTGTGCGTGAAGATGCTTTTGCCTATGCTCTTGTAGTAGATAGTGTTAATTATACGCTCTGGGTCATGCTACTGCTTTTTTTAGTTCCTTTTGCAAAGTTTTTTAATCGTTTTACAAAGAGTGAGGAGAATTTAGCCTACTTGAGTAAAGTCGGTTGTGCCTGCTCTATGGGAGCTAAACGCTACTGGCTTCTAATCGCTTTAGCCCTTTTTGTCTCTTTACTCTCACAACTTTTAGCGCAATATTTTATTATTCTTAACACAACAACAAGTATGGTACTTTTTGCTACACTTTTTGGAGTGGCTGCCTCTTTTACACCTTTGCGTAAGATAAACGGTTCAAGTGAAGTTGCTACTACAATGCTCTATATTCTTATAGCGCTTATTGGCTCACGTGCTGTCATTGAAAACTTTAGCGGTTTGGGCATTTATGTTCTTGCAGGTTTTTTCATTCTTTTGCTGCACGCAATCATTATGATACTAGGAGCAAAAATCTTTAAACTTGATCTCTTTAGCATCAGCGTGGCATCTCTGTCAAACATAGGCGGTGTGGCATCTGCTCCTATTTTAGCGGCAACATATGATAAAAAACTGGTAAGTATTGGTGTGCTTATGGCGATTATGGGCTATCTCATAGGTACCTTTGGAGGACTTTTTGTCGGAGAGATTTTATTAAGGATGGTAGGCTGATATGTTTGAAAATATCTTTATCTATATGATAATTTATGTTGTTTTGGAAGTTTATGAAGTGCAGTGGCAAAAAGCACAGACAATTATGGGGATGCTTGCTCGAATGTATGAACAGTATAAAAAGAGTGTATTTCTTTTTTTGATTATGCATCCGACTTTTTACTTTGCTATCTGGTTTATGCTTGAGACCGATTATAATGTTTATGCGCTTACTCTTTTTTCTTTTAAGGCTGCTGATATTATAACCAAGATGTTCCTTATTAAAAAAGTTTTTATAGATCGAGATCTAGATGAGCAGATGCAGCTTTCACTTTTTACCCCAATAGGTCCCTATCTTCCTTATGTAGGTGCTATTCTCTACCCGTTTTTTATCTATATGGCGCTTACATGAAGATACAAAAGATAGAACTCACACAGGAGAAGATCAAGCTAAAAGTACCTTTTATAACGGCTCTGCGTGAGGTGCATTTTGCCGAGTTTATTCGTGTAAAAGTGCTTTGTAATGATGGAAGTTTTGCTTATGGAGAAGCACCTGCTACCAAGGCTATTACCGGTGAGACATTAGAGAGTATCAGCGAAAATATTGAGCGTATCAAAGAGAGATTTTGCGGACTTGGTATTGATGAGGCACTTGCACTTTTGCACACACAAAAGATAGGCTCAAGCGCAAAGGCTGCACTTGATATCGCTTTTGTCACGTTAGGGGCAAAAGAAAAAGCTCTCTCTTTGGCTGAGTATTTTTGTATAAAAAATAGCGCACCGATACAAACGGATATTACCATCAGCTTGGGTTCACAGGAGCAGATGCTTCAAGATGCAAAACAAGCTCTCTGTGAGGGAATGGATATCTTAAAAATCAAACTTGGCAGTGATATTGAACATGCTGTTGCAGTAAGCAAACTCCTATCGCAAGAGCTGCCTCAGGCAACGTTGCTTATCGATGCAAATCAGGCATGGAGTCTTGAAGAGAGTTTTGTATATGTGGATGCACTCAAGGGATATGATATCGAACTTTTAGAGCAGCCTGTAAAAGCAAAAGAGTTGCATTTTCTTAAACAGATCCGGCAAAAAAGTACTTTTGCAATATTGGCTGATGAAGCTGTTTTTACGCTTGAAGATATGAAACGGGTAGTGCAAACAGGTGCAGCAGATATGATAAATATCAAAGTTATGAAGTGCGGTGGTGTCAGTAAGGCTGTTGCTATGTTGGAGTATGCACGAGAGAAGGGCATAGTATGTA
>JAMOSE010000160.1 GCA_027063215.1 Sulfurimonas sp.
ATTTTGATTCCTAAAGGGAATTAATGGAAGTAACACTGCTTGTAAAGTCAATAGCCGGGCTTGTTGTTATCTTGGGTATTTTGATCTTTATATTACTGTATATGCAGTCTATAAAAAAAGCAAAAGCAAAAAAGAAATTACAAAAAAAGAGTGATAAAGCAGTGCCTGTTCCTGTTGCAAATAGTACTGATCTGCATGATTTGCTAGCTGTTGTTCGTAATAAAAAATCAACTACAAAAGAACTCTCTGAAGCATTAAATTCTATTATTAAATATCATGGAAAAATTCATCCAAAACTTGGTGTTCGTACGCATCCTGATTTTGATATTTATGCAGAAATTCTTTTAAGAATTTGCCGTCATCCACATACGAGTAAAGATCTTATCATTAAGTTTGACAGAGAGCTAGAGAAACGTAATCCGGAGTATGTCAGAGAGATTAATGACTCTCTGACAAAAGGACTTAATTCACGAGGCTTCTAACTGCCTATGCTTTTTGTTGTTGTGCACTTTTTACAGCATCAAGCAACTCTTTAAAGCCTACATCACTTGCATGCTCAACTGTTTTCATCACATCGATAATTTCTTTTGTTTTTCCTTGTTTGCTTAACTCTATGGCTTTTTTAAGCCCCTGATGTACTGCTCTGTGATAGTTGGAGATACTGTTAACACGAGGAGAACCTTTAAGAATTGTTTGGCTTGCTTCTGCAAACCATCTGCCAAAACGGCAACTGTTCTCATCTGAAATAGTCACATCTTCATTATGCAGAAGTGCTTTATAGCCTGAAAGTTTGAGTGTGATATGATCTATTTTTCCATTACTTACATGGAGCTCATTGGTAAGATCTTGCGTATTGCTTTTTATCTCTTCAGAGTTTTGGACTACTTGATAGATATTGTCTTTAAAGGTATGGAGTATATCCATGACTTTTGATGTCTCTTGCATAAAAGTACTACCTATCTCCATCATAGAGTTGGAGTTTTGTTTCAGTCCGTTAATATTGATCTCAACTTCTTGTGTTGCTTTTTGTGTACGCTCTGCAAGTTTTCTTACTTCATCGGCAACAACAGCAAAACCACGACCATGTTCACCGGCACGTGCAGCTTCAATGGCAGCATTGAGTGCTAGAAGGTTTGTCTGATCTGAGATATCTTTGATAAGGTTAATAATTTCTGCAATAGACATAACACTGTCATTGAGGGTATTGGAGTCATCACCAAGTGTGTTAGAGTACTCTTGTATAGTTTCAATCGTAGAGACAATATTCTCTGTTTCTCCTTCAACATCGTGCATTCTTGTTGCTGTTTTTTCATTAAGTGCATTGATATCTTCAAGCGTTACAAGATTTTCTTCGATCGTACCTTGTAAAAAACGTGTACCATCATCATAACTCTCAACAAGAAGATCTGTAAGTTCTTGTAAAGGAATATCACTCTCTACCGACGTATCCATCGTATTTCGTTCAAGCTCTGTAATAGTATCGCGTAAGCGACTGTTCTCTGCTTCTAGTGCCGAGATTTTACTCTCGTACTCTTTTTGAAGCTGTTGTATCTTTGCACTGCATCCAAACATAAATAAGTCCTTTTAAAATTTCATTAATTATATTTTAACACATTTATCTAAAAATTATCTGGAATTAGCATTAAAATTCTATTGCTGTCTTTTGTTGAATCCTGAAGTGCCCTTTTTTGCTATTATTTTAATATCCTTTGCATAGGGTTTAAGATATGTCGGTATTGCTCTTCCTTTGAGTTTTATCATATCTGTAAGCATTAAAGTAGCAACAGTGTCTGCATTGTGCTTTTTCACCTCAGTAAGATAACAAAAGAGTAGTTCCCCTTGTCTTGGCAGTGAAATTTTCCATGTTGCATCTGTCTGTTCATAAATCCAAAGAGCAAATGCGTAAAAGTTTTTATATACATGCTTATGCTCCCATAAAAGGGCAATAGATTGTTTAAAATTACCAGAGTTATAGTAGAGATCCCAAAAACGGGCAAAACGTTTCATAATTTGTATATCTTTAAAACTCAGTTGTCTGTTTTTGAGAATATCATAAGGGGGAATATCACTATAGACCATCCCGTGTTCAATATCATGGCGGTTAATATGAGTTCCTGAAAGCTTTTTTAAAATACCTATCTGTATCTCACAGGAGCTTAGTTGCATCAGTGCATCAAGATTGTCTCCAAAACTCTTTAGGGATTCTCCCGGTAAGCCGACAATGAGATCAAGATGAATATGCGCATCAGTTTCATGTTCTAAAAAGGCAATATTATTTTTGATTTTATCAAGTTTTAGTTGACGAGAGATATTGTTTGCAATCTCAAGATTAAGTGTTTGAATACCAATTTCAAGTTGGAGTGCTCCCTTTGGAAAGGCCTTGATTTTTTTACGCAGACTCTCTGGAAAGTGATCCGGAATGACTTCAAAGTGAGCAAAATAGGGTGGCTCTTTTTCCAAAAAAAAGTCTAAAATTCTGTTGGCCGTTTTCATATTTAGGTTAAAAGTTCTGTCAACAAATTTAAAGTTTCTCGCTCCTCTTTGCCATAGTATTTCAAACGCTCTTAAGACTTTGTCAAGTTCAAATGCCCGAACTTTTTCATCCATAGAGGAGAGGCAAAATTCACATTCAAAAGGACATCCTCGTGAGAGTTCCACATAAAGATAACGGTTTTGTATATCATGATCACTGTAGTATGTGTAGGGAAGTTCTATCTTTTTAAGATCAGGTATACTCATGCGGATAATACGTTCATTTGCTTTTTTGTTTTGTATATCTTTGCAGAGTTGGTAAAAAGCAAGATCGCCTTCTCCTTGAATAATATAATCTGCACGATCAAAATTAACACGAAAAGGGAGATATGTTACTTCGGGTCCGCCTAAAACTATCTGTGTCTGTGGAGAGACTTTTTTAAGGATATGAATGAGTTCATGTACTTGCGAGGCATTCCATATGTAAACACCGAGTCCGACAATGTCAGGATCTGTATCAAGAATCTTCTCTGCAACACTCTGCAAAGCATCATTGATATTAAACTCTAAAATTTCGGTATTTTTTTGTAACTCTTGCATATTTGCATAGAGATAACGAAGACCGATTGCTGAGTGCGTATAACGAGAATTAAGAGTACTTAAAATAATTTTCATACAAGAAGTGTAACATAAAAAATACTTTGAGAAGAAAACAGCCAAGAGAAATAAAAGGGGGAAAACTTGGCTGTTTAAAAATTTATAGGAGTATATGTCTCTATTATGAAAGGGGGAAAACATAATTGAGATGGTGGAATTATACGAATTATAAGTAAATATTAGGTAAATAAATAGAATAAGTTATAAAACCCATAGCAATTTTAAGAAAAAGCTATGAGTCGGTAAAAAATGCTCGTTTTAAGAGGCTTTATTTATATTTGTTTGATACTCTTGAAGCATTTGGTCTAATTTGCTAAAGAGTGTCATTGAAGCATCTTCTAGCTGTGAAAAATTTTGCGTGATAATTTTTGGATGATCAGATTTGACAACGGAATTATCATACACAAATTTCATATTTTTAAATACCATATTATGAACAGTAGCGTGTGGAGTATCCATCTCTTTAAATGCTCTTGTATGTCCAAAACGTTCTTTCCCAAGGTTATTATACCATTGTCCCATACGGCAGTTGTTGTGATCCGGAAAGGTTTTGTCTTTATCTTCATTAAGAATTGCTGAATAAGCATTTGATTTAAAGAGGATATGATCTACTTTTACAAGTGTTGTAAAGAGACGGTTTTGAATGGTAACAGCTGAGGCTGACGCCTCTGAAGCGAGGTGATTGAGATCTGTAAATGTCGCTTCAAACTCATTGATAACTGAACTTGATTTTTGTGCAATGTCGCTGATCTCATCAGAGTTTGTTCGCATATCGTTTGCTTCTTGTTGCAATGTAGAGATAGTGATCTCTATCTCTGTTGTTGCTTTTTGCGTACGTTCGGCAAGTTTTCTTACCTCATCGGCAACAACAGCAAATCCACGACCGTGTTCACCGGCACGAGCTGCTTCAATGGCGGCATTGAGCGCTAAAAGATTTGTCTGATCTGCGATATCTTTGATAAGACCGATGACTTCTGAGATCTCACGACTTCTTCCTTCAAGGTTTATAATGCCTTCATGAGAAGAGGCAATCAACGCAACAAGAGAGTTGAGACGTTCACCGATTTCCAGAACATTTTTGAGTGACTCTGAAGATTCTGATGCTGTTTTTTGTGATACTTCTACAATCTCACTGGCATCTTGTGATGAGCTGGTAAGATCTTGTTGAATGATACTTAGACCCTGTGCAACACCACCTCCAAGTTTTGTAAACTCATGTGCCATTTCACCTTTGATTTTTGTCTTATAGCCATTTGCAATGGAGACAATAGCTTCATTTACTGTTGCTGCAGTTGTTTTAAAAACACCCTGTAGCCCCTGAGGGTATGTATGGCGGTATGTTTTACCGGTTGATGCAGCTTTTATTGCTGTTGCGACATCGCGCATAAATGCTTCAAGTTGGTCAAGGGTATCATTAACTGCCCATGCAATTTCTGAGCTATTTGAGTTGTCCTGAGGAATATGTGTAATACGATCTTCGAAATTTCCTTTTGATGCATTGCTCAGAACTCTGTGAATATCTGACATTATTGTACTTTTTGCAGTTGTACTCTCTTGTGTCGGTATAAAAATACAAAGTATTAAAACAAGAAGAAGTGATATAGCCAGTATGTAGTTTGTTATAGTAACTGCATAAAGAGCTACCGCAATAAGGGTGACAAACAGTAATAGGGACTGTTTATTTTTGAATAGAGATGATAAGTTCATCGTAACTTACTCCTTCTTTATTGATTAAATCATTTAAGATTTTTTCTCCGGCAGCTATACCACCACTACGCTCTGCTTGTAACATTTTTTCATATAGTGGTTTAATGATTTGCAATGCTTGAGGATTTGGTTTGCGTCTTACAGAGTAATAACCAATGATATTCCCCCGCTCATCAAGAGAAGCTGTTACGTTGGCATAAACCCAGTAAGCATTTCCGTTTTTTGTTTTATTTATAACATAAGCAAAAATCTCTTCTTTATTTTGAATTCTATTCCATAAAAGTTTAAAGACAGTTTTTGGCATATCTGGATGTCGTACGATATTATGCGCTTTACCGAGAAGTTCCTCTTCTGTATACTCCGCCATATCGATAAATATCTTATTTACATAAGTGAGACGACCTTTTGTATCTGTTTTAGACACGATGAAGTCATTTTCATTCATCTCTCTTGTCATAGTAGTATCCACCTTTTTTTTAGTGTTTGAGTATTTTATCATATGATTTATAACAATAGCGTTATAATTGCAGAATGTTTTTACTCTTATCACTTTTTTATTATTTTTATTTTTCTATTATTGGGATCTATGTTATCTTTCTTCCTAAGATCTTAAGTGAACTGGGCTACAGTGCAAGTGAGATAGGTATTATCTTTGCTGCCGCTCCCCTTGTTCGATTTATATTGCCTTTTTTATTTATGCGTGGCTTGGAATTGAGTAGTAAAGTTTTTAATTTTGCACTGCTGCTTATTGTGCTGAGTATTTTTGCATTTTATCTCTCTTTATCCTTATTTTATTTTTTACTTTTTGCAAACATTATGCTTGGTGTTGGGCTTAGTCTTGTTTTACCTTATGTAGAGTTGATTTCATTAGATACAATCGGTAAGGAGCGTTATGGAAAAGTTCGCTTGTTTGGATCTGTGGGTTTTATTGTGGTTGCTCTTGTTCTTGTACACTTTTTATCATCTGCATATATTGCTTTGGATTTTATGTTGGTTCTTGCTTTTATGATGGCTGTAGTAGCTTATTTTTTACAGTATCACGATACCCTGAACAAATCTACAACTGAGGCTGTGCAAAAAAGTGATATCACCCTTCTAAAAGATTACAAACTCTGGTTGGGACTTCTTTTAATGCAGACGAGTTTTGGTTCATTTTATAATTTTTTTACAATTTATGAGACAGATAGAGGCATCTCTTTGGATATGACGATATATCTTTGGAGTTTTGGTGTTGTTGTTGAAGTGGCAATGCTTTTCTTTCAAGGTCGTTTTCTTCGTGGCAATCTTTTAACTGTTTTGCAAATAACCATGTTTGCAACTGTTATACGATGGTTTTTGGTATTTGCCTATCCTACAACACTGGGAGTTCTTTTCTTTTCACAATCTTTACATGCTCTGAGTTTTGCACTTTTTCACTCAGCAGCAATTAGTTATCTTTTTTATCACTACAAAGCCAGAAGTCTTGCACAACAGTTTTTTCTTGGAATAAGCTATGGTTTTGGTGGTTTAAGTGGAGCTTTGATATCTGGATATGTGTATGAGTATTATCCAAAATATCTCTTTTTAAGCTCCTCTCTTATAGTTTTTTTAGCATTTATAATGATAAGTTTCTATAAGAGAGAGCAAAAGTTTA
>JAMOSE010000161.1 GCA_027063215.1 Sulfurimonas sp.
AAACATATCAAGAAAACGCCAATTCTAATATCAAGTGCAATTTTCACCTAATCTAACTAGCGAACTTTTTGCTCATTTCACTAAAAAATGCTTGAGTGTTTGCCAGAAGAGTTTGAAGGTGGGATGCGTGTTAAAAAATATACTTCCATCACAAAAACAACGCCGCTTACAGCAAGTAGAGATTTGTCTGATTTGGTACAAAAAGGAGTGATGCAAAGTCATGGAAAAGGAAGAGGAGTTTTTTATACTTTAAGTGCAATTTCTACTTAAGGGTGTTAAACAAAAAGTTTTAGAAGATTTAAGTAAGAAAAAATATATCAAAAAAACGGTAAAATAATATGATTATATATGAAAGGTAAACAGTGTTGCTCCATTTACTCAAAAAAATATTAGGATTTTTCTTTTTAAGCTTTTCGGTGGGTTTTGCTGCAATCTATCCTCTTATTGCAACATTTAAATAATTTATGATAGATGCTATGTATAAACCAGAGGAACTAAGAAAAACTCTTTTAAAACCATTTTTACTCTATTTCTTTGCTTTTGGTTTTATTTTCAATGTGCTTATTGCCCTATTTATGACAAATATAAAATCTTTTTTATACAACAGCATAGCTTTAATCTTATATCTTGGAGTCTTATATTTAAGTAAACGAGGATTTCTTCAAGAGTATGAATACAAACAACATATATTTATCAAAGCACCAAAAATACCTTATAAACTTTTATCGGCTCTTCTTCTGACAGTAGTCGTCTTTTACAGTGCTTTTTTTATTGCACAGAAAAGCTTTATGGATGCAGGATTTTTATCGCTTGTAGCTTTGTGTGGGTACTATCTCTATTATGGTTTTGATCCACGTAAAGATAAAATTGACAATCTCGGAGATATCTCACAGGAGTTTGTTTTTGAGACTATTTATGAAGCCAAAGAGAAGATAGCTTTCATAACAGATAAACTCCCCTCTATTCAAAGAGACTCCCTGAAAAACAAAATAGAAAATGCACTAAACATTTCTGATGAAATAGTAAAAACCCTTCAGCAAGATCCAACAGATATCCGTGTAGCCAGAACATTTCTTATGGTTTATCTTGACGGCATAAAAGATATCATTATCGCTTATACTGAGATCAAAAGTGAAGATATCACCGATCAAACCCATCAACAACTTGAAGCGCTTTTTGATGATGTACAAAAGAGATTTGACAAAGAGTTACTCAAGCTCAAAGAGAATAATCAATTTGATCTTGATGTAAATATCCAGACACTCAAAGAACAACTTAACAATTAGGAAAAAAGATGCAACAGGAAAATGAAATGAAACAACTTACAGATCAAGAACAAGAGAGCCTTCAAAAAGCACTTGATGAACTTGATCTTACCAACAGAACAACGATTATATATTTTGGGGCAACAGCACAGGAAAAACTTGACGAAATTTCAAACCGAATGATAGAAGGAGTCCAAAACAACAAACTCGGAGCTGCAGGGGCTGCCTTAAATGAGATGGTCTCTTCTATCCGTGGATTTGACATAGACAAATACAATCCCAATCATAAACGCTCATGGTGGCAAAAAATTGTAGGCGCAAGTAAACCTGTTATCAAATTTATACAGGAGTACGAAAAAGTAAGGGACCAGATTGATCTTATCTCCAATGATCTAGAAAAACATAAAAGTACCCTCTATAAAGATATAGTAGCACTTGATAAACTTTATGAATCCAATCTCGAGTATTTTAGAAGTTTGGAGATCTACATTGAAGCGGGAGCGATCAAGCTCAAAGAGCTAGAAGAAAAGATTATTCCTGAGTATGAACAAAAAGTACAAGCGTCTAATAATGATATGCTTGCACTGCAAGAGCTTAAAGAGATCAGAGCGTATAGAGATGAACTAGAACGAAGAGTGCATGACTTAAGACTCTCTCGCCAAGTTACAATGCAATCGCTACCAAGCATCAGACTGATACAGGATAATAACAAGTCACTCATTTCCAAGATCACATCAACCTTGGTAAATACCGTACCACTTTGGAGAAATCAACTTGCACAAACAGTAGCTATTTTTAGAAGCCATGATGCAGCCATGGCCACCAAAGAGGCAGCGGATCTAACCAATGAACTTCTTGAGAAAAATGCACAGGGTCTTCGAGATGCTAATGCCGAAGTAAGAAGAGAGATGGAACGAGGCATCTTTGATATCCAAAGTGTTCAAAAAGCAAATCAGACATTGATAGATACACTCAATGACTCTGTGAGTATAGCCAATGCAGGAAAAGAAGCCAGACTCAAAGCACTGCAATCATTACAAGAGACAGAAAAAAATCTCAAAGAGACACTCCTTGCAACAAAAGCAAAAATTGAGAATATAGATCAATAAAAAATTAAGTAGTAGTCAATTTTTTAGCCATTTTTCAAACTCTCAAGATAGCGTGCCACACCATCCTCATCATTGGTATGCGGCAAGACAATATCTGCTTTTGCTTTGACACCCTCTTGGGCATTGGCAACAGCAACTGCTTTGTTTGCCAGCTCAAACATCCCTATATCATTGTAATTATCTCCAAAAACAGTTAATTTCTCTAGATCGAACCCTGCTGCTTCACTGACACTCTTTATGCCGTTAGCCTTATCGGCATCTTTGTGCAAGATAGTCAAAAAGTGACAGCCCATATAAGCTTCAGGTGCCAAAATATACTTTAATCTATCAGCAAAAACTGCCTTTATCTCACGTTCCAACTCCAAAAGAATTGCCTCTTCTGCCATATAAACAATCTTAAAATTTTGCTCCAAAGCTCGGAGTTCTTTATGCTGTGAAGTGTGATCATCATTCGCGTAGCGTTTTATAATCTCCTGCTGATAAGGATTAAGCTTTGTTGCATAACGCATCGCTTCACTGAGTTCACTGCCAAGAAGAGAGAGAACAAAAGGATAAATTCCAAGCTTCGCACCTATTTGTATAATGGTATCAGCTACCTCTTTGGAGATAAATTTGGTATCTATAATCTTTTTATCGACAGTGGCAACAAGTGCTCCATCAAGAAGGATCATAGGAACACTCACAACTATGCCTTCTAAAAACTCTGCTGTTTTTTTGTATGTTCTAGCAGTTGCTATGCCAAAGATAAAGTTTTCTCCCGCACTATTGCAGATTTTTTTAGTATAATCACTAATAGATAAATCTGAACGCAAAAATGTATGGTCTAGATCTGTTATGTAAATATTTTTCATAACAAGAGTATAGCAAAAAGAGGTGGAATTTTGAAAAAAGCAGTAGTAACAGGTGCTAGTAGTGGTATCGGTCGAGCAATTACACAACGTTTACTCACACTCGGATACAGTGTTATAGGTATAAGTCGCACCATTGAAGACTCTTTGATCGGACATAAAAACTTTCAAGCAATCCAAACCGATTTGAGTGATCCGAAAGAGACACAGAAACTCTCTTTGCTCTTACAAGAGGAGGAGCTGTTTATACTTGTAAATGCAGCAGGCTTTGGAAGGTTTGCACCGCATGAAGAGCTCAATTTTCAAACCATTGAAGCAATGACACATCTCAACCTTACTGCGGCTATGATCCTAACAAATACAAGCCTGCGATCACTGAAAAAAAATAGCGGATACCTCATCAATATAAACTCCATCGAAGCACTTCGTGCAAGTAAATTTGCAGCTCTGTACTCTGCAACAAAAGCAGGACTAAAAGCCTTTGGCGATGCCCTTTTTGAAGAGACACGAAAGAGTGAGTTAAGTATAACAAACATTAACCCAGATATGACAGAATCTGCGTTTTATGATGAACTGCGTTTTGATGTGAGTAAAAAAGAGAATGAAAGACTACTGGCATCTGATATTGCCGATGCGGTTGAGCATATTCTCTCAATGCGAAAAGGTGCTGTTGTAAGTGAATATACTATAAGAAGTTTACACTTTGGTATAGAGAAAAAAACTAAGAGGTGATATCGAGTCTGTTCTTTTGAGACTGCATTGTCGATTCTAAAAAGTCTTTATGTTTTTTGAGCTGTTTTAAAGAAGAAGCTGTTTCATTTTTCAATCGGTGTAACAGTTTCAAAGCCTCACTTACCAATGCAGCAGCCCGTTTCATATCATCGACACTTTCAAACTTTGGCATCTCTCGCACCAATGTATCAATAAGCTCTGGATTTTGCTCAATAATGGCAAGTTGCAGCTTTTTAAGCCACATGCGTATTTTCTCTCCACGCTTCTAAAAGACCTTTAAAGACTTGACTCACCTCATCAAGTTTTGTAGCATCATCTTTAAGATTGGCTTCTGCTAAAAGCTTAATTTGATAATTATATAATCCTTCTAGATATGCAGCAACATCTCCCTGTGATGCATCCAATACCGCAATAAGCTCTGTAACAATAGCCACAGAACGGTTTATCCAGTAAACTTTTTTTTCACAATTACCATCTTTTATAGCTTTTTTTGCCTGAGCATTAAAGCGAAGTACACCCTCATATAACATTTCTATTAATTTAAATGGTGATTCTATTGCTACATTATTCTCAATATATGAGTTATATGCCATTGAAGCGTGCATTTGAAAATCCTTTTTTATATATCTTACGTGAGATATCGACAAAGTAAAAAATTTATTTAGCTAATTTATGAAGTTTTTTACCCAATTGATGGTACTATTTTTGCTTAAACATCATTACAATGTACTCAAATCAGGATAAACAACAATGCTCAATGGAAAAAATATACTTATAACAGGTGGTACAGGAAGTTTTGGAAAGCAGTTCACACGTACAATCTTAAAGCGATACAAACCAAATAAAATCATTATCTATTCGCGTGATGAACTCAAACAGTTTGAAATGGCACAGGCGTTTAACGATCCTTGTATGCGCTATTTCATTGGTGATGTACGAGATCTTCCCCGTTTAACAAAAGCGATGAATGGTGTTGATTATGTTGTTCATGCCGCAGCACTCAAACATGTTCCAATTGCTGAATACAATCCTATGGAATGTATAAAAACCAATGTTATGGGTGCGCAAAACATCATTGATGCCACCATTGAGAATGAAGTACCATATACTATAGCACTCTCTACCGATAAAGCGGCATCCCCTGCAAATCTTTATGGAGCTTCCAAACTCGTTTCAGACAAACTCTTTGTTGCTGCAAACAATCTCAAAGGGAACCACGATATAAAATACTCTGTAGTACGCTATGGCAATGTACTGGGTTCACGTGGTTCGGTTATTCCTTTTTTTAAAAAACTGATCGCTGAAGGGGCAAAAGAGCTGCCTATCACAGAACCCAATATGACACGTTTTTGGATCACATTGCAAGAGGGTGTTGATTTTGTTCTGAAAAACTTTCAACGGATGCAAGGAGGAGAGATCTTTGTTCCAAAAATCCCTTCTATGAAGATGACAGATATGGCAAAAGCACTCGCACCACATCTGCCACAAAAGATCATAGGTATTCGTCCAGGGGAAAAACTTCATGAAGTTATGTGTCCAAAAGACGATTCTCACCTTACACTGGAGTTTGCTGATCATTATGTTATACAGCCTAGTATTACCTTCTCTACTCCAACCGATTTTACACACAATCTACTCAACGAAGAAGGAAAAACTGTGCAACAGGGCTTTGAGTATAATTCACGAGACAACACTATCTGGCTAAGCCATGAAGATCTCTTGAAAAAACTTGAAGACGCAAGCAGTAAAGAGCAGTAGATGCTAAGCTACTCTACACAACTCATAGAGCAGGATGATATTGATGCTGTTGTTGCAGTCCTCAAAAGTCCTTTTTTAGCACAGGGACCAAAAGTAGAACAGTTTGAAGCAGATCTCTGTAGCTATTGTGGTGCAAAATATGCCATCAGCTTTAATTCTGCCACATCAGCACTCTTTGGAGCATACAGTACCTTAGGAATTCAAAAAGACGATGAGATCATCACAACGCCTATCAGCTTTGTCGCTACCTCCAATATGTTTGTCACTCTCGGCGCAAAACCCATCTGGTGTGATGTAAAGCTGGACGGCAATATAGACGAAAACAAGATAGAAGCTCTTATAACACCAAAGACAAAAGCTATTGTTGTTGTTGACTTTGCAGGAAAAGCTGTCGCCTTTGATCGCATAAAAACCATAGCAAAAAAACATAATCTTTTACTTATTGATGATGCTTCCCATGCGCTTGGTTCAAGCTACAAAGGACAAAAAATAGGCACTTTTGGAGATATGAGTATCTTTAGTTTTCATGCTATTAAACCCATTACTACCAGTGAGGGTGGAGCCGTCATTACTGACAATGAAGCGTATGCCAAACAACTTCGTCTCTTTCGTTCTCACGGCATGCTTAAAAAAAAGCTCTGGAATTCTGATATGGTCACAATGGGTTACAATCTCCGTATGACAGAAGTAGCAGCAGCACTGGGTTCATCACAACTTAAAAAGCTCGACA
>JAMOSE010000162.1 GCA_027063215.1 Sulfurimonas sp.
TCATGCTATAATTTCACTAAAAAAGAGATGAATATGACAATAAAAGTTCAACCAATGGGACCATATCAGACAAACTGTTATATCGTTACAAAAGATGGTAAAGACATTATCATTGATCCGGGAGTTGATGCGACAGCTTGGGTTAAAGCCAATGTAAAAAATCCTATTGCAATTTTAAATACACACGGACACTTTGACCATGTATGGAGCAATGCTGAGCTACAACATGATCTTGGTGTGAAACTTTACACACCAAAAGAAGATGATATGCTTTTACGCCAAAGTTCTTGGATGCCAGACCTTCCACCCTCTACTCCTGATGTACTTGTAGAGAATAATGAAGAGCTCAATCTTGATGGTATTAGAGTCAAATTCCGTCATTTTCCAGGACATACTCCAGGGAATTCTACTATTGAGATAGATGATGCAATGTTTAGCGGAGATTTTATATTTCAAAAAAGTATCGGTCGAACTGATTTTCCCTACTCAAATCCACAGGATATGAAAAAATCTTTAGAAAAATTTTTACAACTTGACTATGATAAAACAATCTATCCCGGTCATGGTGAAACCACAAGCATTAAACAAGAACAACAATATACTCCTTTTTGGATACAACAGTTATAATTATGAAAAAAAGAAGCTTAGGCTTCTTTAGTACCACTTTGTTCTTCTTCTTTATCTAAAAGTTTGAGTTTAAGAACATGTCGTTCAGTAATTACTGTTTTGAACTCACCCTCAAAAACTTTAATATCTAAGACATATGCTTCTACATGGACATTGCGTTTTCTACCTTCTTTGTGACGAACACGGGCGATAATATTGACCTCATCATGAAATTTCACAGGCGATAAAAATTGACAATCTGATGCAACTAAAACAACATTTTTCTCATTTACTGCCAACATAGCAGCATAATCAGCAGCTGAAAAAATAAAACCACCATGAATGAGTCCAATATCATCTGCTAGCATTTCTGGCAATGTAGTCAGGCGAAGTTCTACATATCCTTTTTGAATTTTAATTACTTCTCCACATAAATCTTGATTTACTCTCTCATGCGTATGAATAACTACTTGTTCCTCCTGATCTCTATAATCTTCAAAATCCAAATCTTCTTCATTATTTATTTCATTTTTCATCTATTTTTTATCCTTAATTAATCGTACATATACTCTTTGAGGAGCTGGATACCCCTCTACTGTCTTCGTTTTATCTTGCGGATCTAAAAAGTCTTCTAAAGAGTGTCCTTCAATCCATTCCGTTTTTCGCTGTTCACCGGCATCTGTTACAGAAGTCTCTAAAACTTCAAACCCACAAAATCCAGCACGTAAACACCAGTTTTTCAATGCTTTTATAGTTGGAACAAAGTAAATATTTGGTATCTTTGAGTAACTGGATTGCGGACAAAGAGCTATCTCTTCATCTCCATCAATATAAAAAGTATCTAAAATCACTTCACCCTTTTTATCAAGCCCTTTATACAAAGACTTTAACATAGCTACAGGATCACTTCTGTGATAGAGTACACCAAGACAAAAGATTATGTCAAACTTCTCATCATAAAACGCTAAATGCTCTACACCCAAAAGCTCATAGACAATATCACTCTTTATAAAATGGTTCACAAAATCAAACTGTGTTTTATAAAGCGGTGAAGGATCAAAACCTACCAAAAGTTTTGGTTCATCTTCTAACATTCGAAACATATAGTAACCGTTGTTGCAGCCTATATCGGCAACACGCTTGTTTTTTAAATGAAAATGAGGACGAAGAAGATTATATTTTATATTACTCTTCCACTCACTATCTATATATGTCTTTCCTATTTTAAAAGGCCCTTTTCTCCATGGCATAAGCATTTTTGCAACATCATAAATTTTACTATCATCACAATCTCCAAAAACCTCTACAACATCTCCAAGCTTTGTGCTGCACTCTTTTTCTTTCAAAGAGTCAACTGCTTCACGCAAAGGTGCTATATTTTTCCACGTCATCCATTTCTTACGATCTTCTTTTATTTTTTCTATATCCATCTTAATCACTGTCATATCTAAATTTTATTATAATTGTATCTAAATTATTAAAGGATATCTTTTTGAGATTAGAAAAAAAAGCAACCGTTGCATCAAGTAGCGTTGCTGCTATTTTAGTTTTTATAAAACTTGGTGTTGGTATATTGAGCGGATCTGTAGCTATTTTGGCTTCGGCAATCGACAGTCTTTTAGATCTTATTATTTCACTTTTTAACTATTTTGCTCTGCATAATGCTGAAAAAGATCCTGATGAAAAATTTCATTTTGGACGGAGTAAACTAGAACCTTTGGCTGCTGTGATTGAAGGAACAATCATCTCAATTTCTGCACTTTTTATTTTATATCAGGCAATTTCAAAAATTATTCATCCAAAAGAGATGCTCTATATGACAGAAGGTATCTATGTTATGATAGCTTCTGTAATTATTACAGGGGCTCTTGTAATATTTTTAAACTATGTTGCAAAAGAGACAAACAACATGGTTATTCGTGCAGATGCACTGCACTATAAAACAGACCTTTTTTCAAATGGTGCTGTCTTACTGGCTCTTTTTATTGTTACCTATACCGGAGAAGAAATTGTTGATGCAATCTTAGGTATTGCTATTGCCATCTATATGATCTACTCCGCTGTACCTATTATGAAAGAGGGAATTTTAATGCTTTTAGATGTGGCTCTTGAAGCTGAGGAAGTTGAAAAAATCAAAGCAATTATAAAACAAGAGCCTGAAATTACAAACTATCACTACTTAAGAACAAGAGTATCAGGAAGTCATATCTTCATCTCTTTTCATGCCGTCTTTAACACAGAGATCTCTCTCTATGATGCACATACCATTGCAGATAAAGTTGAAGCAAAAATCAAAGAGCTTTTCCCTGAAGATAAAAAACTCCATATCTTAATTCATATGGATCCTTATGATGATGCAGAAATCAATGATGAATATGAGGAGTGGTAAAAAAGGATAGACTTTTTTAGTCTATCCTTTTTTCCTTTTAGCAGGATGTTTACCCATCTGCGCACTGAAATTTTTATTTGCAATGGCTTCTAAAAAGACTGTTGCATAAGAGCCTTTTGGCAGGGTAAAGCTGATATTTAAGATATCAAAATTGTTTTTATACTCAAGTTTAATATCTGTAGGGTATATTAATGCTTCTCTGCGAGAACCTTTATCATACAACAATTCATCATCATACTTTTCTTCAATCTCACGAGCGGCATCTCTTGCTCGAAATACATTCCGACCACATAAAAGCCCTGTTGGTACAACTTTATGTGCTTCAAAATCATGCTGAGGCATCTTTTTTGGAGTAAAGAGTTTTCCCTCATCTCCAAGATATACATCACCCTCTAGCAGTAAGAATTTTCCATTATTTTGCTCACGGGAGAGCAGAACTCGTTCACGTAACCATTGATTAAAATAGAAAGATTGATAGACTGATATAAGAAATTTTTTAAGCTTTGAGTCCTCTATATGCAACTCTCCTGCTATCATTTCACGTGCCTGGGTTATAGAGTCTTCATCCCGTCCAAAACGCTGATATCCAAAGTAGTTTGGCAGTCCATCTTTGGCTAGCTTCATAGCCCGTTTTTCAATACGACCTGCTTCTATTGGTGAAACACCAAAAAGATTAATGCTAAAACGGTTTCCAACAAGATCACCCATACGAATAGAGTATTTATCTCGTGTTCTTTTTAATATTTTAATACCGGGATGTTTAAACTTTTTAAGTGCTTTTTCATATTTAGCTTCAATGCTAATATACTGTGTTGTAGTCGCGTGTTTATCTTTAAGTCCAGCATAACCAATCTTCTCAGCCGGCAGATTGAGATACTGTGCAAAAGCAGCTATCATATCCCATGTTGTCATTTCTGTTTTTTGAACACGTAAAATCAGGTAGTTCCCTTTTTCACTGAATTTTCTTGGATTTTCATCAACAATAAAATCTTCTTTTGTCTGTTCAAACTTGAAGTTAATTTTTTCTCTATCTTGTAGATATTCTCTTTGCAATATTTTCCTTTTTTTACTTATAAAGCGAGTCTTTGCAACGCTTTGTTCGCCTGTGCAATATCTTTTTGTATCTGCACTTTTAATGCTTCTAGTGTAGCAAATTTTTCATTATCTCTTAAAAAAGAGACAAAACTAATCTCAGCAGACTCTTCACATATAACTTTACCGTCAAGTATGTGTGACTCTACTGCATAACTGCCATCCGTTGTTACACGATGCCCTACAAATGAGACAGAAGGGTGCAGATGTTCTTCCTTATCAATACGTGTCAAGGTTACATAAACACCCTCTTTTGGCATTAAAAATTCTCGTGCATTAATGTTGATCGTAGCAACAAGTTCACGCGATCCAAGTCCCTGTCCCTGCTCTTTTTTTCCAAAAACAGTGTAGTTATGCCCTAAAAACTCATTTGCCCCTTTGATATCTCCAATGCTTAGCTTATGACGAATTTTATGAGAGTGTACAGAGTCATTATTGTGTTTGACCTCATCAACAACAACGACTTCTCCATCAAAAAGATTTCTAAGATCATCAAAAGAGTATTTTCGATCTTTTCCAAAATGAAAATCATAACCGACAACAATTTTTTTAAGTTTTGGAAACTTCTCTTGAAGCAGTTGTATAAAACCTTTCCCGTCTAAATGACGAATATCTTCAAGATTGAGATACTCTATAGTATGATCTGTATAGCGTTTACGAAAACCATCCGGAGTTAAATTAGCATAACCGGTCTCTATAACAACAATCACACCGTTTTCATCTAATTGACGAAAAAGCTCTTGATGCCCTATATGCATACCATCAAATCCACCAATTGCTATCGACTTTATCTGATCCATTTCTCTCTCTTTTTCAATATTTTCATATTATACAATAGACTTCTTGCAAAAGTAATAACACCACTCCTGATTTCCCTCTTTACCGCTTAACTGCGATGGAGATTTTTGTACTAATTTCCACTGCTTTAAAGCACAAGCATCTTCAAACTTCTGCATAGCTCGATCTATGGCTTTTTTATCGACAACAACACCGTTTTTATCGCGTTTTGCCTCACGACCTACTTCGAACTGTGGCTTAAAAAGTAAGATTATATCTCTGCTTGAGAGTCGATCCACATCATCCAAAATATACAAAAGTGATATAAAAGCAACATCACTGACAATAAGATCAAAAGGCTTGGGTGATTCAAATTTGCGTATATCACACCCCTCATAAACCTTGACACGGCTGTCTTGACGCAAAGAATGATGCAGTTGATCGCGTCCTACATCGACACAACTCACCTCAGCAACACCCTTCTCAAGAAGAACCTGAGAAAAACCTCCCGTAGAAGATCCTATATCCAAAGCACTTTTACCGCGCACATCAAGTGCAATCTCATCTAAAAAATAGAGCAGTTTATAAGCGGCACGTGAGACATAACTCTTATGCTCCGCTATAACTACCCAAGCCCCTTCTTCTACTTTAAAAGAGGGCTTTTTTATAAGCGTATCATCTACACAGACAAGCCCATCTTTAATGATCTGCTGTGCCTTGTTGCGACTTTCACAAAAACCCTTTTCAACAAGGTAGCTATCTAAACGCATTTTTTCACTCCATTTTCAATATGTTTTTGTAAAAATTTATTGAACTGATTAGCAAAGTGCTCGGCATCTTTTTGTCCAAAAGGTTTTGGCCCTTTGGTCATCTCACCCATCTCCCGAATACTCTCCATCAGATTACGCATAGCAAGGTAATGTTTTATATTATCTTTACTGTAAAGCTCCCCTCTGTGATCAATAGCATGGGCATTTTTGCTAATAACTCTGTCTGCAAGTGGAATATCTGCTGTTATAACCAAATCACCCTCTTGCAACATTTCTACTATCTTATGATCCGCCTCATCCGCTCCGGCATCAACAACAATATAGTTCACATTTAGAGACTTACCAAGAGTTATCTTTTTATTTGCAACAACAAAAGTCGGAATTTTCAACTTATCAATCTGACGCAGTATGATGGGTTTTAGGAGATTTGGCAGGGCATCACCATCTATGTAGATTCTTAACACTTTTTCTCACTTTCATCATCACGAAAAGCACTCGGTCGCATCTTTTTAAATACTTTTACAATTGTAGCACTCACAACACTACCACCGGGAAGCACCCACAAAACAGACAAAAAAGTCATCTTTGTAATATCTCCAATCTGTTCTATAGCCTTTTTGTACTCTCTGTTTTTAATATGTTTTGGAATCTCTTTTGTCTCTTTATACTCTTGTTTAAGACCATGCCCCATCTTTTTACTAAACTTTTTCAGTTTGTGTATCATGCGATCATCTCACGCATCTGCTCTTCTGTCAGGGTTGCTACTCCTAACTTTACAGCTTT
>JAMOSE010000163.1 GCA_027063215.1 Sulfurimonas sp.
TTATTTGGATATAATTTCAAAAACTAAATAGACTTCTTGCCTAATACAAGAAGTTTAATATGCTTTCATTATTTATTAAGGTACACTCCATGAAAAAAATTGCCATTATCGGACGTCCAAATGTCGGAAAAAGTTCACTCTTTAACAGACTGATAAAAAACAGAGATGCCATCACATCTGATCTTGCAGGAACAACCCGTGATGTCAAAAGAAAACATGTTGTAATCAATGATAAACAGGCAATCTTGCTTGATACCGGTGGACTTGATAAAGGGTGTGAACTTTTTGACAAGATTAAAGAGATGTCTTTAAAAGCTGCCTATGCGGCAGATATTATTCTCTATATGGTTGATGGAAAAAGTATTCCCGAAGATGAAGATAAAAAATTCTTTTATGAACTTCAGTCAATGGGTAAAGAGATAGCACTAATTGTCAATAAAATAGACAATGACAAGATGAAAGAAAAGCTCTGGGATTTTTATGAATTTGGAACAGGTGATATCTTTGGTATCTCAGTTTCACATAACCGAAATACTGTAGCTTTACTAGACTGGATCTATGAAAAACTTCCTGATGAAGATATCATCAAAGAAGAAGATGAGATTACCGTTGTACACGAAGAAAAAGAGCAACTCAGTGATGAGGAGTTTTTCTCACAGTACCAAAATTCAGATGATGAAGATGATTTTTACTACTGGGATGAAGATGAGGATGCAGTTGAAGATGACTCCATATTTGCCAATAATGACAATATAAAAGAGTTTGATGAAAATGACATTAACCATATTAAAATCGCTATTATCGGACGTACAAATGTCGGTAAAAGCTCCCTCTTAAATGCCCTACTCGGTGAAGAACGCTCAGTAGTCAGCTCTGTAGCAGGAACAACTATTGATCCTATCGATGAGACAGTGGAGTACAACGGCAAACAACTTACCTTTGTAGATACAGCAGGACTTCGTCGTCGTGGTCGTATTATTGGGATCGAGAAATATGCACTTATGCGAACAAAAACAATGCTTGAAAATTCCAATATGGCGCTTGTTGTGTTAGATGCCAGCCAGCCATTTTTAGATCTTGATGAGAAAATTGCAGGTCTAGTTGATCATAACCATCTTGCCTGTATCATAGTTTTAAACAAATGGGATATTGCAGATAAACAAGAGCATGATAAGATCATAAAAGATGTACGGGATCGTTTTAAATTCCTCTCTTATGCACCGATCATTACTCTCTCTGCAAAAAGCGGACAGCGTGTTGACAAACTCCATGATATGATTCTACAGATCAATGAAAACTATTCACAAAGAATTCCGACAAGTAAGGTTAATGAGGTACTTGAGCGTGCTCTTCGTCGTCATACACTCCCTAGTATGCATGGTCAGGTCATTCGTATCTACTACGCTACACAGTATGAGACACGTCCGCCAAAAATTGCAATTATTATGAACAAACCAAAAGGTTTGCACTTTACCTACAGACGATACCTGACAAACAAATTTCGTGAAGCCTTTAATTTTGAAGGGACACCGCTACTCTTTAAAGCAAAGAAAAAAGGAGAAAAATAACCATGGCACTCGCACTTACTTTTATAATAGGAGGATTGGGACTGACACTGCTTAGTTTTTATTTTTTTAAAAAGATGAAAGAAGAAGAAGAGAGCAAAAATAAGCCTTCTTAAGAGAAAGGCTTAAATACGACCATGCCTACAATGAGAAGCATTAACATTGTAGGGACTTCATTATACATTCGAAAGAATTTTCCACTTTTTGTACATTTGTCTTCCAAAAGTTTTATACGTAAACTTCCAAGCGAGTGAAAATATCCAAGTAAAAGCACCAAAAAAAGCAATTTTGCATGCAACCATGAAGCACTCATCCAGTTCCCCATATAAATTAATATACTCCCACTTATTACTGTTGCCCACATAGATGGAACACCTATATATTTATAGAGTTTCATCTCCTGAATTTTTACGACTTCAATAAAGCCTTTGTTATCAATATTTTCTACATGATAAACATAAAGACGTGGCAGATAAAAGAGTACTGCAAACCAAGAGATAAAAGAGATCACATGAAACCAGAGTATCCAATTATACATTTGTTAAACCTTTAAAAATTTT
>JAMOSE010000164.1 GCA_027063215.1 Sulfurimonas sp.
CATGCTCTTGAACACTTATTCATCTTCTATTACCAACTCTTTAATTGAAGGTGCTTTATGATCTTTTACTTTATCATGAAGACGGCGAAGCGCCTTACTTGCACGATCAATTGCAATATCAATTGCAGCATCAAGATCTTTATCATGCTCCGTAATAATAACCGGAGATGTATGTGCCACATGAATTTCAAACTCAACCGTAACACCTTTTTTCTCAGCCATTACATTACACATAATACGTGTTAAGTCTAATGAATATTTTTTAAATTTCTCTGCCGCCGCTTCAATATGTTTTTTATTTGCATCACTTAAATTTATATCTTTTGCACGATATTGTACTATCATCTTTAATCCTTTGTTATGGAGCTCTTGAAAGCTCTTATATTTATGATATATAATAACAAAATAAAGCTGAGATGGGTATAATACGAAAAAAAATTTTAGGAATTTGAGATATGAGAGTTTTAACTGGAATTCAACCGTCAGGTGATTTACATATAGGGAACTATTTTGGTTCTATTAAACAGATGGTTGATGCACAAAAAGAGAATGATACTTTTGCTTTTATAGCAAACTACCATGCAATGAGTAGCGGGAATGGCGGTGCAGAACTTGCAAAACTTACAATGCAAACTGCAACTGACTTTTTAAGTCTTGGTATTGAACCTCAAAAATCAACTTTTTGGGTACAATCGGATGTAAAAGAGGTACTTGAACTCTATTGGCTTCTCTCAGCATTTACACCTATGGGACTCTTGGAGCGTGCACATAGTTATAAAGATAAAGTTGCAAAAGGGATCCATGCCAATCATGCACTCTTTTCATACCCTGTACTTATGGCAGCAGATATTTTACTCTACTCTCCAGACATTATTCCTGTAGGTAAAGATCAAATCCAACATGTTGAAATCGCTCGTGATATTGCCATAAAATTCAATAATAAATATGGTGATATCCTTAAAATTCCAGCTTTTAAGATAGAAGAACATGTTGCTACTGTTCCGGGAACTGATGGACAAAAAATGTCAAAATCTTATAAAAATACAGTAAATATCTTTGGTGAAGAGAAAAAACAACTCAAAACTATTAAAAAAATTGTCACACAAAATGTTCCGATGGAAGAGCCTAAAGAGTATGAAAACTGCAATGTTTACAATATGGCAAAACTCTTTTTAAATGAAGATGAGTGTAAAGAGCTTCAAGAACGCTACAGACGCGGAGGAGAAGGGCATGGACACTTTAAACTCTATCTCCATGATATTATCTGGGAGTATTTTAGACCCTACAGAGAAAAACGAGAATATTACCAAGCGCATCAAGATGAAGTTCGTGACATTTTAGAATATGGTGCTACAAAAGCAAAGAACATTGCCCTTCCTATGATTGAAAAAATACGAAGTATAACCGGTATAAGGTATTAATCAAGTTAAAATCGATACAATAAACGCATAGTTAATACCAAAAACAACAATAGGAAGTAACCATGCGTTTATTTTTACTTATCTTACTTTTACTTGTCAATCTTCAGGCTAAATCATTTTTTAGCAATGAAGAGCAGGCAAATACGAGTAAATACATTGAAAGTCTTAAGAACCTTATTCTAGCTACCCAAAAAACAAGAGGGCTTACAAACTCTTACCTCAACGGAAATACAGCAGCTATGCTGTTAGTCTTTTCAAATAGAGATGATATGAAAAGTGCCATAGGAAATATGGAATCCCTTCCCCTTGCTGCAGATCCGGTTATAAATTCACGGGCAACTGCAATATCTCAAGCACTTATCAAACTAAACCGTAAGGCCTTTAAACGAAAACCAAATGAAACATTTGCTGCATATACAGAACAAATTGAACAGACACTTATGTTGGCACAAAGTGTATCTAAACGTTTTTCAAAAGATCTGACACCGTTTGGCAAAGAAATTTCTGCTGTAATGATGGAAATTATGTTACCAATGACAGAGTACACAGGACGTTTACGTGGGCTAGGTGCAGGTATAGCTGCAAAAGGAGAAGTAACAAAAGACAATTTTGAAAATATTGCCATGCTTGCATACAAACTGCAATCACTCAATAAAAAACTGCAAGAGCAGATGATACAAATCATCGCCAAACATCCTAAAAAGCTCCCTGCTCAAATCAAGAGTGATCTCTCGGTGATTGACACAAAAGTAAAGGAATATACAAGCTTTGCACAAAATACATTATTGAAGAAACCACAAACAGTAGATCCTGATGACTATTTTGAAAGAGGAACTAAGCTTATTTCTGCCATTATCAAAGTTTATGATGCAAGCAACAAAGCAATTGCAGAAGATGCAAAAGGGTGGCTTTAGCCTACCCTCTTTGCTTATCAAGCCAAACCATAAGTCCTTTTTGTGCATGGAGACGATTTTCAGCCTCAGAAAAGACAATATCAGCATGTTCTTCTAAAATCTCTTCACTTACTTCTTGACCTCTGTAAGCAGGAAGACAGTGTAAAAATTTTGCATTTCTATCAGCCAAACACATCATCAATCCATCAACCATAAAACCTTTAAAATCTTTTATACGCTGCTCTTTTTCATCCTCTTGACCCATGGAAGCCCAAGTATCTGTTGTCACAACTGTAGCACCACGTACTGCCTCTTTTGGATCATTCATCACTTTGATCACGGCCCCGCTCTCTTTGGCAATCGCCAAAGCATCTGTTAAAACATCTGCATCTACTTCATACTTTTTCGGTGTTGCTATACGTAACTCAAATCCAAGTTTTGCAGCCAACATCAACCAGGAATTTGTCATATTATTACCATCTCCAATGTAAGCGACAACAGCGTCTTTTTCTACACCATACTCTATCATTGTCATATAGTCAGCTAAAAGCTGTACCGGATGATATGTATCTGTCAATCCATTAATAACAGGTACTTTTGAGTAACTTGCAAACTCCTCAATCATAGAGTGTTCAAAAGTTCTAATCATTACCATATCACACATTCTCGATATGACACGTGCCGTATCTTTTACAGGTTCACCACGTCCCAGGTGAATATCCCTATTTGAAAGAAAGAGTGCATGCCCACCTAGCTGAAACATACCTGTCTCAAAACTGACACGAGTCCGTGTTGAAGATTTTTCAAAAATCATTGCTAAAGTTTTATGCTTTAACTCATCATTATATATCCCGGCTTTTAAATCTTTTTTTATCTTCAATCCAAGATCTACAATCTCCAAAATCTCTTCTTTTGTAAAATCCTTGAGTGTTAAAAAGTGTCTCACAGCTTCTTTCCTATATTTTATTATCAGTAATTTTAATATACTTTTCTTTAATTTATCTGTTTTGTAGCATTTTTGCTACCTCTTTTGCATGATATGAGATAATAATATCTGCACCGGCACGTTTAAAACTCACCATTGTCTCCATCACAACTCTCTCATAATCGATAAGATCATTCATTCCTGCAAATTTCAACATTGCATACTCACCACTTACATTATAAACTGCCATCGGCAGTGTTGTAGCATCTTTGATCTCACGAACAATATCAAGATATGCAAGTGCGGGTTTTACCATTAAAATATCAGCACCCTGTGCTTCATCAGATATACTCTCAGCAATTGCTTCACGACGATTTGCCGGATCCATTTGATAACTTGCACGATCCCCAAAACTCGGTGTTGATTCTGCAACATCACGAAACGGTCCATAATATCCTGATGCAAATTTTGTAGAATAACTCATAATCGGCAGTTCACTGTACCCTGCCCCATCAAGTGCCTCGCGAAGTGCCTCAATAATGCCATCCATCATACCGCTTGGTGCTATCATATCAGCCCCCGCTTTTGCATGCACAATTGCCTGCTGACCTGAGATCTCCAAAGTCGCATCATTTAAAACAGTCTCTTTCTCTTCATCTATGATCCCACAATGCCCATGATCGGTATATTCACAAAAACAGAGATCTGTTACTACAAACATATCAGGGTGTGCTTTTTTAATCTCACGTACGGCTGTTGCGATAATACCGTGATCACACAGTGCATCACTGCCTATTGAATCTTTTACATCAGGAATACCAAAGAGTATAATAGAGTAAAGCCCAAGTTCTTTTAACTCCTCACACTCTTTAATAGCCACATCAAGACTCATCTGATAAACACCTGGCATAGATGC
>JAMOSE010000165.1 GCA_027063215.1 Sulfurimonas sp.
AACTTGTTTTTATAAATAAATTACAATAAATAAAGTATAATAAATTTCTTGTAAAACTCTCTGTATCGAGGAGTTTAAAAATAAATTAATAAACAAATGAGTAGATATGAATTTTACGCTATTAAAAACCATTACAATTTTATATGCAGAAGATGAGGCAATGGTACAGCAGGAAGTTTACACAAATCTTTCTCCTTTTTTAAAAGAAGTTGTAATGGCCGGAGATGGTCTTGAAGCATTGAAAATCTATGAACAAAGAAAAGAAGATATAGATATTGTTGTAACAGACATTATGATGCCGCAAATGAATGGTATTGAGCTTGTCGATAGCTTAAGAGAGATAAATCCAGATTTGCCAGTTGTTTATACTACTGCTTTTAACGATAATGAATACTTGCTTAAGACAATAGAGCAGGGAATTTCCGGATATGTTTTAAAACCAATAGATATAGAAAAATTGTTAGATACCATTAGTAAAGCTGCTATAAGTGTAGAAAATAAACGTTTAAAAGAATCATTGCAAGAGCAGGTTGCTTTAAAAACAGTGAAATTACAAGAGCAATATGAAAAGTTGCGAACACAGTATTATACAGACAGCTTGACACAACTTGCCAATCGTAGAGCACTTATACGGGATCTAGAGAAAATAAAATATCCTTTTTTAGCACTTATTGATTTAGATAAATTTAGAAGTATTAATGATATCTATGGAGAAGATGTTGCTGATTTAGTTTTAATTGAAGTTGCTAGATTATTACAACACTACGCACAGGAAATAGCTTGTAAGGTTTATAGAATTAACTCAGATGAATTTGTTTTTTTAAAACAGGATGTCAAAGAGGAACACGAGTGTATAGAAAAGATAACAAAAGTCAGAGAGATTATTCAATCTCAAGCGCTCTATATTCAAGAGCATGATATCTCTGTAAATGTAGATGTAACGATGGGAATGGCTAAAGAGAGTGAAAATATATTGCAACATGCAGATATGGCACTCAAACATGCAAAAAAAGAGCGAGTACCGTTTTTACTCTATACAGAAGAATTAAATACAAAAAATAAGCATAGAAATGATATAAAATGGACGCAAATTATTAGAAATGCTTTAGAAAATTTTCAGGTAGTTCCTTTTTATCAGGCTATTGTCGATAACAACGAAGAGATTGCTAAATATGAGTCATTGGTTCGTATTACAACAAAAGCAGAAGTTTATTCACCTATTAAATTTCTTGAAGTTGCAAAAAGGGCAAAACTTTATGTAGAACTTGAAAAAAGGATGATACTAAAAGTATTACAAAAAGTTCGAGAGGATAAAATAGATGTTACTATAAATGTCTCAATAGAAGATATTTCAAGTAAAACATTTATCAAATTTATAGAAGAAGAGTTAAAAAAAGATAATATTGCAAGACATATTACTTTTGAACTTTTGGAAAATGAGAGCATTGAAGATTATGATGATATAGATACTTTCTTGGATATGGTAAAATCATTCGGGTGTAAAATTGCTATAGATGATTTTGGTTCAGGCTATTCAAATTTTTCCTATCTTGTAAAATTGAAACCTGACTATATAAAAATAGATGGTTCTTTAATAAAAAATATTGACAGCGATCAAAATGCCTATATTATTACAAAATCAATTAATGATTTTGCACATAATCTAGGTATCAAAACAGTTGCAGAGTTTGTTCATTCAAAAGAGGTTTTTGAGATAGTTAAAACTCTTGGAGTTGATTATTTTCAAGGATATTATTTTAGTGAACCGTTAAAAGAAATATAATGAATGATTTTTTTTCATCCAACTCTCTAACAAAAAGATATTCGTTTGCACTTTCTCTTATAGCTGTTTTTACTATTCTTGCCTATTTTAATCTTACAAATATTTTAGATGCACAAAAAAATGACAGTAATATCATTAACATTAGTGGACGTCAAAGAATGCTTTCTCAAAAAATTGCTCTTTCTACCATAACATATAAAGAAAAGGAGTTGCAAAAGGCTTTGACATTGATGGAACAAGCACATAAAAAGCTTACATCTTTAAAAATGTCCAAGGAGATGAAAAAACTCTATTTTTCTCAACCTGTATTGTTGGACAAAAGAGTAAAAGAGTATATAAAAAATGCCAAATCTTTTATTGAAATCAAAGGGGGAATAGGTATTAGCTATATTTTAAAACATTCACAACCTTTACTGAGAGATTTGGATAAGGCAGTCTCTTTGTACCAAAAAGAAGCGGAGCAAAGAACACAGCATCTTAAACGTAATGAGCTTTATATTATGGTTTTAACTTTGCTAACGCTTTTTCTTGAGGCTCTCTTTATTTTCCGTCCGGCAAATAAAAGTATTCAAAAGTATATGAATGCGCTTAAACGGGAAAAGGAGTATTCTGATATTGTTACAGATACAAATACAAATGCTATTATTGCTGTTAATGAAGAGTTTAAAATTCAAACATTTAATAAAAGTGCTCAAAAAATATTTGCTTATACTGAAGAGGAGATGTTAGGAACAACACTTTTAGATGATAGAATCATTCCAAAAAAATATCTTAAAGATCATATAAAAGGACTTACAAGGTTTATGCAAAGCGGAGAGTTGATGTATAAAGATATGACTTTTGAGCTAGAGGGTCAGACAAAAGAGAAAAAAGTTTTTCCTATTCGTGTCTCTTTTGGAGCAAATATAACAAAAGATTTGAAACTTGTTGTTGCAAATATTCAAGATATTACTGAAGAAAGAGAAAAAGATGCTCTTCTTTTGCAGCAATCAAAACTTGCTTCAATGGGTGAAATGATTGGAAATATTGCTCATCAGTGGAGACAGCCTTTGAGTTCGATTACTACACTTTCATCCGGTGCCAAGTTACGATATAAAAGTAATATGCTTAGTGATGAAGAACTGTATGAAACGTTTGATAAGATCAATGAGATGACACGTTATCTTTCAAATACCATTGATGATTTTAGAAATTTTTATAAACAAAATAAAGATGAAAGTGAGTTTTTACTTAATGATATAATTAAAAGAACGATTAGTTTGGTAGAGGCAACTTACAAAGAAAATAAGATTAAGCTTATTACTGCATATAGTAAAGAGCCTCTTGTTCTTAAAGGAAAAGAGAGTGAATTTTCTCAAGTTCTTTTAAATATCTTGAACAATGCCAAAGATGCTTTTGTTGAAAATAAAACAGAGGTAAGAGTTGTTTATATAAAAATATCCAAACGAAATGAAAAAACGCTTGTTGAGATATTTGACAGTGCAGGCGGGATTCCTGAGAGTATCAAAGATAAGATATTTGAGCCATACTTTACAACAAAACATAAAGCACAGGGAACAGGAATAGGCCTTTTTATGAGTAATAAAATCATTACACAACATTTTAACGGTGCACTTATCGTTGAAAATGAAACGTTTAGTATCGATGAAAAAAGTTATAGTGGAGCAAAATTTACAATTATTATTTAATAGATTTCTTGCAAAACTCCTATAAGCCTAATGAAAAAAAAGAGTATCTTTTTTTCATTAGTTTGCACTTCTTAGTTTTCTTACTTCTATAAAATAACTGTGTCCCAGATAAATTACATAAAAAACTGATGCAAAAAATATCACAAAAGGGATAAGCGAAAGCAGATAGAGTCCCAGTGTTTTTAAGCGAAGTGTTGATCCGTGGATGTAGTTGATCTGCATAGCTTCTTCTTTTGTACAGATATTTGAGCTGACATCATATGTCATCATTTTATGAAAAAAGTAGTAAAGCGGCAGGTTAAATGCTATAACATTAAGGATAGGAATAAAGTACAGCGGTATAAAGACGATAAAAAGTACCATCATAATAATAATCCACTTCAATGTTAGTAAAATACTTTCAAAAGCATTGGAGTAGCCAATCATCTCAACATCTCTATAGTGACGTATCTGGATCTCTTTTAAGATGAGGTGTGTTAAAAAACCAATGACTAGAAGTGCTACAAAGATTGAGAAGTAGAGCGTGATAAAACTGCCGATTGTATAGACTAGAAATGTAGCGATCCAAGAAGTAAGTGCTGAACTCATTAAAAATTGGATGATTGCCGTACCTTCAAGTTGTGCACTGAAGCTCTCTGTATGAGGTATGCCATTTTGAATGCTTGTTTGTGTTGAACTGATATCTAAAGTAGTGAGTTGATCAACACCCATCCCTGCAACAACAAAAAAGAGAGTATAGAGGATAACCATACTCAGTACAAAAGGGAGTAAAGAGTACTGTAACATTTTTGCACTCAAGAGATCTTTTATACTCTTTTGTAAAATACTTGTTTCGTCATTCATTATATATGCTCCTCAATAATTGTAAATGCTTTTTGCATATCACTTTCTTGCATTTTACCGGCTTTATAAAAAAGGAGTACGCCATCTTTGTCAAAGATAAGAATGTCATTGTTGTCATCTGCAAGTTCCCACTCTTTGACAAGTACACTGTTTTTGTCTTTTACATAGAGGGTGTCAGGAAACTCTTTTTGTTTGCTTTTGAGCAGTGACTCGATAATAACATTGGGTTTCCATGTAGCAGCTAAATTTATAACAGCTATACTGCCATAAGCACCTTTTTGTCTGTAGTTTTTTGCTTTAAGTGCATCACTGAAATGCTCATTGAGATCTTTTTCATCAGGATCGACATAAAACATAACATAAACTTTGTCTTTGATGCTTGCGGAACTCCACTGTGAACCATCTTTCGCCATACCTCCATTTTCACCAGAGAGTACTACCTCTTTAGGTTTTTGACCTACTGTTACTGCGAAAAGATTTATACTTGCAATTATTGCAAATGCAGCCATTACTTTTTTCATACTTTACTCCATAATTTTTGATTGAGTTTTAGCTCTTCTACAATGCCAACTGCAAAATGCAGTGTTTGAATGTATTGCATTGCTATTTTATACTCTAAAAGTGAATGAAAGACAGATGCTTCAAACATATCACTGTTATACTCGATGGCAAGGTAAATTTTTCCGCCGATAAAAGAGATATAAAGTGGATGTTGTATCTTTTTTTTGTATATAAGCAGTTTTTCCATCATACTTGGAGTTAAAATATATCGTGCTTCAATCTGATCAGTAGAATAGACAACAAACTCTTTTTCAAATGCTGTATTGTCCATTTTTACAAGTTCATTGCGTAAGCTGTTGTTTTTTTGCAACCATTCTCCTACAAAATCTCCAAATATTTTTTGGGCACTGTCAGGAAGGACAACAGTTTGTCCGTGAAAATTTTTTGGAAATTCAGAGACGATAAAGAGTCCTAGAAAGATTTTCTCCCACGATTCTCTACCTTTTGAATCTTTATGTTTTTTTTCTGCGTATATATCAGAAAATTCAATGGGAATGCCATCAATCTTACCTTTTACATAATCATTGCCACGTATTCTATCTGGTTTTGTTTTAAAAAGGCGTGAGTGATTAAAAATTGCACTGGAGATATGTTGTGTTGGGGCATAGTCTAGTGTTGTATCTATCTGGGCAATGAGAGGAGCGATGATCTGATCTTTAAAGTCAATACTGTAATCTTTAATAAGATAAGTATAGAACCATTTTGTAGCTGCCAATGCAAAGATAAGGAAAAAAGCGAGAATATCAAGTGAAAAGTTTTTATAAAGAACAAAGGAAATAAGTGCAACAAAAAAAAGATAAATAATTCCAATATTGATAATGCGTTTTTTTATTCTTTTTCGCTCTTCTTCGAGTAGTTTGAGCTTTGGATAGAGCTTATTGTAGTAAAAATCGGTAAGTTGGCTGATGCTTTTCATTGCTGCTATCTGTTAAAAAGTTCACCTACATCAAGGTTTTTTCTCTCTTCTTGGGTAATAACAAAAAGATCTTTTGGCTGGTAGCCCATAGCATTTGCCATAAAGTTTGTCGGTATCATCTCAAGTGCATTATTATAGTCAGTGACTGCTTGGTTATAGGCACGTCGGGCTGCTGCTATCTGCTCTTCTACTTCATTGAGTGAGTGTTGGAGGTGCATAACATTTTCATTGGCTTTAAGATCAGGATAGTTCTCTACTGCTATCATAATAGATCCAAGTGCATTGCTTACTTTTGTATCAAGTTGAATTTTCTCTTTTTCAGAGAGATTTGGCTTGTTTGCCTGTGTTCTGAGTTGTGTGATCTCTTCTAAGAGAGATTTTTCATGGTCCATATATTTTGAGACAGAAGCAACAAGATTTGGAATAAGATCATAGCGTTTTTTGAGTTGTGTATCGATCGTTGCAAAGATATTGTCCACTTGATTTTTTTTGGCAACAAGTGAGTTGTACATTAAAACAAGTATTATGGCGAAGACGATGATGATAATGAGCGGTGTTGACAT
>JAMOSE010000166.1 GCA_027063215.1 Sulfurimonas sp.
TACAATGGGTAAAAGAGGCTGTTGAAAAACTGCCAAATGTAAAAGATGTTGATGTTGAAGTTGTCTGGGAGCCTGAGTGGAATATCTCTATGGCAGATGATAACGTTAAAAAGGCACTTGGTGCTTAAACTTTTGGCATAAGAGATTTTCTCTTATGCTTTTACACTTCTTGTAATGCTCTCTCTTCCCACTCTTTAAATGCAGGAGTGAAATATTCAATTCGTACTTTTTTAAACTCTCTTGATGAGTAGAGTGGCATATGTTCTTTTGATTCTATCTCTTTTGCCATATCTTCTATAATGCTATTTGTTTCTTCTGTAGTTTTACCATGAACCATAGTAAAAAGATTGTAGGGCCAGTTTGGATATTTTGGACGCAGGTAGCAGTGACTTACAGCAGAGAATGCAGCAGCCTTTTCTCCTATTGCTTCGCCATCTGCTTCATCAACATCCCAAACAACCATTGCATTGGCATTAAAACCTGCTTTTCTATGGTTTAAAATAGAGGCAAAGCGTCGCATAACTCCAGCATCCTGTAACTCTTGGAGTATTGCAAAAAATGTTTTGTAGTCTATATTGAGTTCATCAATTATTTTTTTAAATGGTTCGCTGACAAACTCTATGTCATATTGTGCACGCATAATGATGTCATGATGCAGTTGTGTGAGCTCTATATCTTTATGAACAACTTTTTTTACCTTCTCTTTTTTCTCATCTTTTCCGGTAGTGTTAAGTTTTACATTAATCTTAAAGAGTTTGAGGGTAGGGAGCATGATATAATCATCAGCCTCTGTGAGTTTTGCTAAAAGCTCTATGGTTTTGTCAAGTCCCAAAAGAGAATCTGGTGCTACTGCCATAGTAAACCAGATGTTAAAGTCATGGTTTCTCTCATAGTTATGCGAAACACCAGGATGTGCATTGATGATTTCTACTGCACTTTCTATCTTTTGAGGAGCAATTTTAAAAGCTACCAGAGATGATTTGTAACCAAGTCTTTTTGTGTCAAATATTGCTGAGGTTTGTCGGATAATATTTGCCTTTTTTTCTTCTTGTAAAATTTTTAAAACTTCATCTTCACTCATAGCAAGCTCATCTGCTATAACTGTAAAAGGTTTAGCTGTGAGCGGAAATTTTTTTTGTATTCTTGATAGTATTTCTTGTTTCATTGTTCTTCTTTATATTTTTATTTGCTGATTGTATCTATCTTTTTATAAATTTAAATTGATGTTTGTCAATATAATATGATATGATTCTTAATTAACTAAAAAGAGGAGGTATAAATGAGCTATTTTCCAGCTTTTTTAAAATTAGATGATAAAAAGATCTTGATTGTAGGTGGTGGAACCATTGCTTATGAGAAATTAGTGCATCTTTTAGATTTTACAGATGACATCGATCTTATTGCACAGGAATTTTCGCAGGAGATGTTAGAAAAGATAAAAGAAAATGATTTACATTTTGAGACAAGAGGCTATAAAGAGGGTGATATTGCAATGTATGCTATTGTTATCATAGCAGTAGATGATATTCCTTTGCAAGCTGCTATTTTTGAAGAATCTAAAAGATACAAATGTCTGTGTAATGCAGTTGACTCGGTAGATTATTGTGATTTTATCTTTCCGTCTTATATTAAAAAAGATGATTTGACAATTGCAGTCTCTACTTCAGGTGCTTCACCTGCTATGGCAAAACATTTACGAAGATATCTGCAAAATTTGATTCCTGAGAATATCGGTGTATTCCTGCGTGAGATGCGAACTTTGCGTGAAAGTTTGCCAAAAGGCAAAGAGAGAATGAAAATGCTTGATGAAAAAGCAAAAAAATATATACAAAATTGGAGTAGATAGGTGCTTAACATCTTCTAAAAGATTAAGAGAGTATTTCATAAGCATCTTCAATAGTAGGTGCTTTTTGTGTTATAAAAAGATATACGGCAGCATTTAAATGAGCTAGTTTTATAAACTCATCAGATGGATTTTTAAGTTGTGCTAAAGATTCTTCAAGAGAAATCTTCTCCCATGATTTTTTATAATTAATGCCAAAATATTTAGGATCAATAATATACTCTTCTATCTTTGCTTTATCGACCATCCATAAACGACCTTTTGAAAAGAGTTCAGGTGTTCCTTCATTTCCTTGAATAAGTGCAAGTTTTTGATATTTGTTTGCATAGATTGCAGCATATTTTTTAACATAAGGTTTATGAAAAACTCCCGTAATTGCAAATTTGCTTTCTGCTACACCTGTAAGTTTTTCAATAGTACTTAAGCTGCTACGAAGACCTAATGCATTACGAATTTTTGTAAGTTTATGAAGTTTATTAAAAAATTTTTTTCTATCAAAATAGTATATATTTTCATTGATATTTATATTCGATATGATATTTTTTATCGTTAGTCCATCTTTTGCAGGTTGTTTTTCATCTCCTACAAGAACTAAATTAAGATCTTCTTTTTGTAGTAATTTTGCAACTAGTGGAAAGATATATGGATTATTCACTTTACCATCAAATGGATAACCAAGCTCTATAGAATTTTTTACTTTTTTAGTAATAATATTTTCATCAAAAGCTGCAAGTGCCCCTAAAAACTCTTCTGTTGTTTCTGGTTTTAAACGCCAACCAAGTAAGAATGCAGCAATTTGTTCACTTGCAATACTTTGATCGAGTATTTGTGTCATCATATCTTTTGCTTCATCAAAGCTAAGATCTCGATTCCCTTTTGGACCAGTACCTACTGCGTGAATATATTTAAAAAAATCCATTATTTGCTACCTTTTATTTTATAAATAAAGTGTAGCAAAATTATATAAATAAGAGTACTTTATATTTTAAGTTTATCTTCAATTGCGTCTTCTAAATCACTGTCATTTGGTTCAAGGTTAACAAAGTCTTCTGAAAAGTTAATTGTAACAGCTTTTGTTTCACCATCTTCCGTTTTTTCTGCGATAAGCTCATTTTCTTTAAACTCTGTCATTCTCCAGCCATTTTCTTCACCAGCTTCAACAATAAGTTTATGGACTTTTGCAAGTGGCATTTTTTCAAAATGTTTAAAATTTGCCGTTTTTGCATCGATTTGAACCCCTTTTGTAGCACTACATGAGACCATTAATAATGAAGAGAGCAACAAGCCGGTTGCTGTAATAAGAATTTTTTGCATTTTATTTTTCCTTTTGTATGCTTCTACCCCTAATAAATAAGTTAGAAATAGATTAATATGATATAATAATAATTATAAAAAAACTTTGAATTGAATAGATTTTAATGCTTTCGTATGATATTTGTATTGTATTAGAAGAATAAAAAAAAGGATTGTTATGAAATTTATTTTTTTTGTATTACTCAATGTGACTCTTTATGCATCAACACAGGAAGCTTTGGATGCTTATAAAAATCATGAATATAAAATAGCTTTTTCTCTTTATCAAAAAGAGGCTAAAAAAGGTGATACAACAGCACAAAATGCACTGAGTTATCTTTATTTTAACGGTATTGGTGTTGCTAAAAATAATGCAAAAGCTTTAGAATGGTTACAAAAGGCTGCAAAAAGTGGTGATGCAAGAGCTGCTTTTGATCTTGGTATGCTTTATTTGCGTGGTGAAAATATTCCAAAGGATTTGAAAAAAGCTGCTTCTTGGTTGGAGATTGCTGCAAATAAAGATAATAAAGAAGCACAATATAATCTTGCACTAATGTATTATCATGGTGATGGTGTAAAACAAGATATTAAGAAATCAGCAGAATTATTGGATAAAGCTGCAAGAAATGGATATCCGGCTGCAAAAGCAAATGTTGGGAGAGTGTATATGCAATTGCTTGATTTTAAAAAGGCAAAATATTGGCTCAGCAAAAATGTAAAAGATGGAGATGCTCAAGCAGCTGATCTGTTAAAAGAGATAGAAGCTGCTCATAAGGATTAGAAAAATTATTTTTTATTAAACCATTGGAGTTGGTCTCGTAATTCAACAACGCGGCCTACAATGATGAGGGCAGGGGTAGGGACACCTTTTGCTTCTGATACAATATTTTCTAATGTTCCGACGACTACACTTTGTTCATTTGTAGTACCACGGGAAATAACTGCACATGGATAATCTTTAGGTTTACCTATTTCCATAAGTTTTGAAGTGATTTTTTTAAGATTATGAAGACCCATCAAAAAAACAATTGTATCATCTGTTTTAAAATTTTCCCATGGAATTTGAGATGTTTCTTTATTTGGTGATTCATGACCTGTTACTACTCTAAAGCTAACAGCAACACCTCTGTGTGTGACAGGTATCCCAGCATATGCAGGAACGCTAACAGCTGATGTTATACCTGGAATGATTTCAAAACCAATATCTCTTTCATAGAGATACGCTCCCTCTTCTCCACCTCGACCAAAGACAAAAGGATCTCCACCTTTTAGGCGTACAACAACATCATGTTTCAGTGCATTTTGATAAATGACTTCATTTATTTCATCTTGAGGAAGTGTATGTCTTCCATCTTCTTTTCCTACATAGACAAATTCGCAACCATTTTTTGCTATTTTCAATATTTCTGGATTTGCTAATCTATCATATATGATAACATCAGCTTCTGTGATTACTCTATGTGCTTTTATTGTCAGGAGTTCAATATCACCCGGTCCTGCACCTGTTAAATATACTTTACCCATTATTTTTCCTCTTTTATATCATAAATAAATATTCCGGATGGTTTTTTGATAGTAAAAATTTCACGTTTTAACCACCATCCGTTTGTGTTTAATACTGCTATTTTATTTGCATCATTGACAGACACATAAAGATACGGTTTGTTTTGAGACCATCTTACGTGTAGTACTTTACCATTAAATTCAAATCTTTTTATAATTTTAAGTGTTTTTGTATCAATAATTTGGATAACAGGGAATTTTTTTCCTGAAAATGTTACCACAAGATATTTTTTATCTGGAGAAAGTGCTGTAAATACTGGCATTCCTTCTGTCTGTATTGATTTGATAAATTTAAAATCAGGTGTAAAAACAAAGACTTTATTGTCTCCTACAGCAGGAATGAAGACTTTAGAGTTACTTACAGACCAAAAACCAAAGTGCGGAACTTTGAGAACCGGCTGTCTCTCTCCAAGTTCAAGTGGAATTTTTTTATACTTCATTGTATCAAGATTGAGCTCTCCAAGCCATGGAGAGTTAAAAAAACCGTTTATATATTTATTTCCGTCAATAAGTGCATCAAAAGGCATTGTTCCTACATCTTTAAACTCCTTGTAAAGTACAAAATGAGGTTCTTTCTTTCCCTTATTTTCATCTTTATAAACAGCGATTGTATCATTGTCCATCTCAGAAAATACAAGATAATTTTTGTAGATTTTTATTCCTACATTACGAGATCCAGTTTTGAGTTTTTGCAGAGGTTTTAAGTCACGTGAGAGAATATCTACACTTTTATCATCATAATTTGCAACAGCTACATAATTGTCTGCAATGACAAATCCAATAGCACTCTTACTTGTTTTGTATTCACTGAGTTTTTTTTCTGTTCTTGGATCGAAACGGATGATATATCCATCACGAGAGATAAGGTAACCATCATTTTTATAAAACTTCATAACACCATGGTTCATATTGTGCATATGTTCCATATGATTTCTTGGGAGACCATCTTCTATAACGGCAACAGAGTTGCTTTCTCTTTCTACTACAAATATTTTATCTTTTGCCAAAAGGCTTGAAGTTAAAAAGCTTGTTCCCAAAAGTGCAGTTATTACTATTTTTTTTATCATTTAAATATTCTCTCTTTCTTCTTTTGTTAGATAACATGATGGATCTTCTGCCCAAAGATCACCACTTATTGCATAGGCTCTTGCACGGCTGCCTCCATTACAGATATCTATCTGCTTACAATCTTGACAGATACCACTTATCTGTTTTCGAGGATGGATACGGAGTTGTTCAAGCAACTCTCCGTTTTGCCATATCTCACCAAAATTCTGATGCATGATATTGCCTACAACAAGAGGAAAAAACGGGTCAGGTCGGACTTCACCATCTGCATTGATATTAAGGAGTTTTCTTCCTGCTGAATTGCCTCCCCATGTGACAAGTCTTTTTCTCATTTTCTCTTTAAGATCAGGATATTTTTGTGCGAACTTATTAAGAAACATTACCGCATCCATCTCCATATTTCCAGTGACTATCTCAATATCACGTCCTGTTTCATAATACTCAAATGCTTTATCTAAAATAAACTCTACAGCTTTACGGCGTTCATTTTTATCTAAATCCATTTTTAAATTATCAAGTCCGCGTCCAGAATAAACAAGGT
>JAMOSE010000167.1 GCA_027063215.1 Sulfurimonas sp.
ATATGAATGATTTTGCAACAATTAACGAAATTTATGAGAGTTTTTTTATTGCACATAAACCTGCACGCTCAACCGTAGCTGTAAAGACTTTGCCTAAAAATGCCCTTGTGGAGATAGACGCGGTAGCGTTAATGAATTCATAATCAATGATTTTAAGAGTCTAGTTGTTTATAAGAATAATTAATTTGTATATTAATATTAACTTATTTTTAAACTATATAATTGTAGAATTTTGTTATCGAAATAACACTAAGGGATAGAAATGAAAAAAATAATTACACTTTCAGCTATAGCGATTTTTGCTACTGCAATATATGCAGAAGATAATACGCAAGCGCAAATTGATGCATTGAAAGCGCAGATTGAGCAATTACAAAAAACTCAAGATAAAAAAATTGCAAAGTTAGAGAAAAAGACGAAACGTAATACAAAAAAAATTAGTGCTGTAAATAAATTGGCAAATAATGACAACTTGAAATTTGGCATTGATTTTAGAACTGCATATGATTATATAGATTACAAAAGAGCAGATGGTTCAAGAGATACTAATGATGTGTTTAGTAATAGACTTTGGATGAAAATGGCTTATGCTCCAACAAATAATATTTCATTTTTTGGAACACTTTCATATTATAAGATTTATGGACAAGTAGCGCAAGCACATCCAGGCATGGATCAAATGGACTGGGTTGTAAATAGTACAGCAGGTTCTACTAATACTTTAAGAGTAAAAGAAGCATTTTTCTTATACAAAAATGATACTTTTATGGGAATGGATATTCCATGGACTGCAAGTGTCGGTCGTCGTCCTTCAACTGATGGATTGCTTGTCAATTATAGAGATGATCAAAAGGCAAAATCTGCAATTGGTCATAATATAAATATGGAATTTGATGGAGCAAGTATTTATTATCTACTTGAAAATGTTACAGATATATCAGGTATGTCACTTAAATTCTGTTTTGGTCGTGGTATGAGCGATGTTAACAGCAGATACAGTGGAATTGATAAAAATGCTGACGGAACATATAGTATGAATCCTAGTCATAACTATGGGGATACTCCAGGTTTTTCAAATACTGACTTAGTTGGAATTTTATTTAATCCTTATGATGATGGGCAATATTCTTTACATACTGTATGGTTTGATGCTTTTAATCTTCCTGGTATGTATGCAACAGGCACACCTAATAAATATGATTTTAAACAACATGGAGATGTTCAAGGTGGAGCAGTAAGTTTTATATCTGATGGTATTGGTGATGGTATAACTGATATGCTAGATGACACTATATTCTTTGCATCTGTTGCATACAGTAAAACAAATCCTGATAGTGGTGAAACTATGTTAGGATCCTCTGAAAGTGAAACAGGGACTTCTTACTATGTAGGTGCAAATTGGCCATGTCAACTCATAGATGATGCAAGAATAGGCGTTGAATATAATCATGGAAGTAAATACTGGAGAAGTTTTACTTATGGCGAAGATACTTTAGCCGGTAGTAAATTAGCTGTTCGTGGTGATGCTTATGAGGTTTGGTTTAACAAAGAGCTTATTGGCAAAATATTAACTGCACAAGTGCGTTATACATATATAGATTATAAATATACAGGAAGTAATGCTTTCTTCGGCGATGGTGGTACTCCAATGACAATGAGTGAGGCTGTTGCTGCTGGACAAAATCCTATTGATAGTTCACAAGATGTTAGAGTATATTTACGATATAGATACTAAATAACAAAATATCATCTTTCTCTCCCTAAAATACGCATAGTTTTTCTATGCGTATTCTTTTATTTATTACTATTATTAGCATATTTTATAATTATTTGATAGATCAGACGAATAAAAGTTTATTATAAGCATACTTGAATTAAAATATAAGCATCTAAAATATATATATAAATTTATCTAATAAGTTTATAGCTCATTTAGAAATTTAAAAAGAGGAAATGCTTATGAGTGTAGAAGTTTCTAGAAGAAAATTTCTTCAAGGAAGTGTGGCATTAAGTGTAGCTGGTGCATCAGCTATTAGTGCGACAAATCTTTTCTCTAGCGAACATGCTAGCAACAAACATCAACCAACCGACAGTCGTATTCCGAGTACTATCACAACAAAAACGGGAACAGGTGAGGCTGTTGAAGTTGCAACATTATGTGAAATGTGTGTAAATAAATGTGCAGCTTTAGCAAGAGTGGAAAATGGAGTGATTACAAAATTAAATCCGAATCCAATGTTTCCAAAATCAAAAAATATGCTTTGTCCAAGGGGAAATGCAGGAATTCAAGCTGCATATGATCCAGACAGACTGAAATATCCAATGATCCGTACAGGTGAAAAAGGGAAAGGTCAATTTAAAAGAGTTACATGGGATGAAGCTTATGATGCAATTTTAAACGGTACTGACAAATTTCCTGGTCTTGCAAAGATTTTAGAAGAGGAAAAAGATAACCGTTCTAGTATGCTGTTTTGTGCTGGTGAAGGTATGGCAGAACATACATTTAAGCAATTTTATCAGGCATTTGGTTCTTCAAACTGGTTAAATCATGCTTCATTATGTCTTCAAACTGTAGTTTCTGGATATGGTGTTACACTTGGTGGATATCCGCAATCTGATTTAGATAATGCAGAGTATATTATTATGGCTGGAGCAAACAGAGCTGAGGCTATTGTTACTCCTGATACAATGGATTGTTTCAAGAGAACAAAAGGTCGTGGTGCAAAACTCGTATGTGTAGATCCAAGATTTACAAATACAGCTGCAAAAGCTGATAAATGGTTAGCAATCAAACCAGGTACTGACCTTGCATTTGTTCTAGCACTTACTTATGTAGTATTTACTGAAGAGTTGTATAACAAAAAGTATGTAGCAAACTATTTTAATGGTTTGGAAGATTATAAAAACAGTGTAATTACAAATAAGTATACACCTGAATGGGCAGAAAAGATTACAGGTATCAAAGCAAAAGATATATATACAATAGCTAGAGAGTTTATGATGCATGCTCCAAAAGCTATTTACTATCCAGGTAGAAGATCAACATTTGCTACAAATGATTTCCAACTTCGCCGTGCGCAGGCAATTTTTCAAGCACTTGGTGGTGGTATCGATACGAAAGGTGGACTAATCTTTGGTAAGAAACTCAAACTTGGCAAGCACGAAGGTTTAGAACCTTTATATGCTAGAGCAGAAGCAAGAGCAGTTAGTAAAAAAGATCATCCTAAAAAAGGTGAGTCTGGATATGATGACTGTGCTATTGTAAGTGGTGGTGGTTCATGGATTGCATGGAGAAACAGATATCTTGAAGATAGAATGCCATATAAAGTTAGAGGAATGTTTTGTTACAAACACAATCCGATGATGAATATGCCAAATACGAAAAAAACTGCACAGATGCTCAAGAAAATGGATCTGGTTGTAACTATTGATACAATGCCAAGTGATACAGTGATGTATGCAGATGTGGTACTTCCTGAATGTACATATTTAGAGAGAACTGATCCTGTTAAAACTTTTGGTGGAGTTGAACCTTCAATCGCAGTAAGAAATAAAGTTATCGATCCTCTTTTTGAAACGAAGCCTGTAAGAGATATTTTACGTGGTCTTACTGAGAAGATTTCTAAACCACTTTTTGAAATTACGAAAAAATATGATGAAGATGTTCAAGATGAGCTTGAAGACAGTGATGAAGCAGAAGTATATGCAGAGTTTGACTTGACACTTCCTTTTGAAGGAACGCAAGAAGAAGTTAATCATCATATGGTTGCATCTGTATATGGTGAAGAAGCTGCACATAAATTGCATAAAGATGGTGTTTTTTACCCAGATATGGATAAATTCTATAAAAAGATTGGAGCAAATGAACATCAATACTATCCTGAAAAGGAGAAAGCATACAGTGTAAGAGGCGGTAAGCCAAAAACTCCAAGTGGAAAAGTTGAATGTAATATTGCCAATCTTGCTTCAAAAGGTGTTGATCCAATGCCTGTATGGAAAGATGAATATAATTTCAAAGTTGAAGAGGGAAAATTCAGACTTCTTACTGGTCGTCATGCACAATTTACGCAAAGTGGTACATCAAACAACTCAATGTTGCATGATCTTATCATGACAAACTTTATCTGGATAAATCAGCGTGTAGCAGATAAAAAAGGTATTAAGTTTGGTGATATGATTGAAGTTTCTAGTAAAACAGGTAGCACACGTTTAAAAGCATATCCAACAGAAAAAATTGGTCCTGATACACTCTTCTTTATTCACGGATTTGGTGAAGAGAGTAGTGAACTTACTTGGGCATATAAAAATGGTGGAAATGACAACGCAGTTATTGAAGATGTGGTTGAACCAGTTTATGGTGCAGCAGCGATGCATGAAACAAATGTAGAAATAAGAAAGGTGTAATTTATGGCTAGATATGGAATGGCACTTGATTACAAAAATTGTATCAACTGTAAAGCATGTGAAGTAGCATGTAAAGAGGAAAATGGTGTAGAACTTGGTGCAGAAAAACATAGAATTTGGGTAGGGGCAAATAATCCAGATGGTCAATGGCCACTTTTAGATATTGCTTCTGCTGCATTTTTACCATCGCAATGTCAGCATTGTGATGATGCACCTTGTCAAGAGGTTTGTCCGACACATGCAACATATTATGATGAAAATAATGTTGTAAGAGTCGATGCTGACAAATGTATTTTATGTTCATACTGTATGAATGCTTGTCCTTATGATGCACGTTATGTAGATGACAGAACAATGACAGTAGATAAATGTACATTCTGTTCAGATACTAGACTTGCACGTGGTGAGACAACAACTGCTTGTCAAAATACATGTCCTACAAAAGTAAGAACATTTGGTGATCTTGATGATCCAGAGAGTGAGATTAGTGAATTGTTAAGAACAAGAGAGCATTTTAGTTTAAAATCGCATCTTGGTACTAATCCAAAACTATTCTATCTAACATAAAAGGAGCATAGAGATGAAAATAGGTCCAATAAATATCCCTCTTAAAGAGGATTTTTCACTAAAATCTATTCTTGGTTTTGAAAAGACTCCTATGAATATGTTAGTTGCAGTTTTAACATTGGCATTTTTAGCAATGTTTGTTGTTGGTGTTGCTACATACTTAATGCATGGTCACCATGCTTATAATGTAACAAGAGAACATCCGTGGGGACTTTTGATTGCTGTGTATATTTTCTTTGTTGTAAGTTCAACAGGATTTTGTATTGTAGGTTCTTTAGGTGACGTTTTTGGTTTTAAAGATTATATGATGATCTCTAAACGTGCTATTTTTGGTTCAATTGTAACTATTTTAGCTGGTTTTGCTGTTATTGCTTTTGAAATTGGTCACCCTGTTACTATGCTTATTTACAATGTTCTTAGTCCAGGTTTAACATCTGCTATCTGGTGGATGGGTACATTGTATGGAATTTATCTTACATTTATGATTGTTGAGTTTTATTTTTTATTAAACAACAATATGCAAAAAGCAAGAATTTTTGGTTTGATTGGTCTTTTAGTCGGTCTTGCCGCACACTCTAACCTTGGTGGTGTATTTGGTTTCTTAAATGCAAGAACAATTTCTAATGGTGTGTTCTATCCAACATACTTTATTTTAACAGCATTTATTACAGGTATTTATCTCTCTTTCATTATTATGGGATTTAGATATAAAATGAATTTTGATGAAAAAACAAAAGCATTACTTGTTGGTTTGGCAAAAATTCAGACATTGCTTATTGCTATCTTGATGTTCTTTGAAACATGGAAAATGTTAACTGCAGTTTATGGTGGTATGCCAAATCGTGCAGAAGTTGCAGAACATATTATGCATAGTGGCGCATTTATGTATGGTGAGGTACTTATGGGTATGCTTATTCCATTTACAGTAATGCTGCTTACAAAATGGAGATCAGTTACTACATATGTATGGACATCTGTAATTGGTATGGTTGGTATCTTCTTTATGAGATATGATCTTGTACATGATACACAATTAAAACCACTGCAAATGATGAAAACACATGAGTATCAACTTCCTCCATCATGGGTAGAGTATTTTCCAAGTGCAACAGAGATTATGATCTCATTAGGTGGTCTTGGTCTTTGTGTGCTTCTTTACTATGTTGGTACAAGAGCATTTAATCTTGATGAAGAACATTAAGATTATATAATACTCTTTTGCTATAATGTCTCTATGAAAAAGATAGAGACATCCAGAAGACGATTTTTACAAGGTAGTGTGGCACTTTGTGTCTATGCTACCTCCTCTTTTAGTTTTACCTCCAAACAAAATTCATCGATAACAACGATTGAAAATATCCCTTATTTATGTAATATGTGCCGTAATAAGTGTGCGGGCTTTGCCAGAGTCCAAAACAATACAATTACAAAACTCAATCCTAATAAATACTTTCCAAAATCAAGAAATATGCTCTGTCCAAAGGGTAATGCAGGAATTCAAGCAATTTATGATAAAGACAGGTTGAAATATCCTCTTATTAGAATTGGTAATCGTGGAGATGGAAGATACAAAAGAGTTACTTGGGATGAGGCATATGAATATATTAAAGATAAGCTTGTTACCATTATAGATGAAGAGAAAGATAATCGTTCAACGATTGCTTATTGTAATGGTGAAGGATTTAATAAAGATGAATATATAAAATTCTTTGGTTCAAAATTAGGAAGTGCAAATTTTTTGGATGAGGGTTCCATCTGTTTAAATACCAAGCTTGGCGCGACACAACTTACTATTGGTGATATTGGTGAGATGGATGTGGCTGGGAGTGATTATCTTATCATAAGTGGTGCAAACCGCTATGAATCACTTATTACTCCTGATAGTATAGATATGATTCACTCAAAACAAAAATTAGTTGTTTTAGATCCACGATGTACAGTTACTGCACTCAAAGCTGATGAGTATTTACCTCTTAATCCTGGAACAGATTTGGCATTTTGTTTAAGTATGATCTATATTGCAATCAAAGAAAAGCTATATAATGAAACGTATGTGAAAGAGTATTTTAAAGATTTTGATAAACTGCAAAAGCATATTTTGAAAAACAACTATACAGCCTCTTGGGCAGAATCAAAAACGCATATTCCAGCAAAAAAGATAGAACAGATCAGCAGAGAATTTTTTGGGGCAAAAAATCCACTCTATTATTTAGGCAGAAGAAGTGTTTGGGCTCAAAATGATTTTCAATTACGTCGAGCAATGGTTTTGATAAATGCTTTAGCCGGGAGTGTCAATAGAAAGGGCGGGATTATTTTTGGAAAACCCTTTGTATTAAAGCAAGAACAGATAAATGAAGCGTTTTATAACAATTCACAAGGACGCTTTGATTTAGATGGTATAGTTTATGGATCACAAAAAGGTGGTTCCTGGTTAAATTTTAGGGAAAAAGTTTTAACAAAAAAAGCACCATATCCTGTTCGAGCAATGTTTATACGTAAACATAATATCATGCAAAATATGCCAAATATTGCTAAAACAAAAGAGATGCTTAATGGTATGGATCTTGTGGTTGTCCTTGATACAATGCCAAGTGATACTGCAATGATGGCTGATGTGATTTTACCTGAGTGTACCTACCTAGAACGTGAAGATATGGTTGTGAGCTTTAATCGACTTGAACCCTCTTTGGCACTAAGAAACAAAGTTGTTGAACCACTTTATGAGAGTAGAAGTATGCAAGATATATTGCATGGTCTTGGTAGAAAATTAAGTAAACCACTCTTTGCAGTGAGTGCAAAATATGATGAAGATCTGCAAGAGAGCATAGAAGAGCTTGGTGCAAAAAACGCATTTAAAGAGGGTGGTTATGATTTTACCGAACTCTATCAAAATAGTATTGAACAACGTAATAAAAAACTCATTGTTTCACAATTTGGTCTAGATGTTTATACTTCGTTAAAAACAAAAGGCGTTTGGCATCCTTATATTGGAAAGCAAAAAGAGCTCTATAATGATTATTATGAGTATTATCCTAAAGAGAAACGATTTTATACAGTAGATCGAAAATATAGAGTAAATTGTTATCTTGGTAAACTTGAAAAATCTGGATTTGATCCAATGCCGACATGGCATAGTCATTATGATTTTAAACTTTCTGAAGATAGTTTTCGGTTGATTACTGGAAGGTATATTACCTCTACGCAAACAGCAACAACAAATAATATAATGCTAAAAGAGTTTCAAGAGAAAAATCATCTTTGGATTAATGATAGAGTTGCAAAAAAGCTTGATATAAAAGAGGGCGATACTCTTGTAATAAACAGTCCGATTGAGAGTGTGGTAATTCAAGCTTATCCTACCAATAAAATAGCACCACAAGTTCTTTGGTTCGCTCATGGTTTTGGTACTGAGTCTGAAGAACTTACCAATGCTTATGGTAAAGGGGCAAGTGATAATATGATTATAGAAGATAAATTTGAGAAGATTTATGGTTGTGCAACAATGCATGAGACAAATGTTACAATTAGAAAACTTTAAAAGGCGAAAATGATGGCAAATTATGCAATGGCATTTGATTATAAACTCTGTATAAATTGTCATGCTTGTGAAGTGGCATGTAAGGAAGAAAATGGCATTGATTTAGGTGCTAAAAACCATCGTTTATGGATAGATGAAGATGGTGAAACAGAGGGAGATTTTTGGAATCTTGCGAGAGATAAAATTACATTTATACAGATGCAGTGTCAAGAGTGTCAAGATGCACCATGTTTAAAAGCGTGTCCAAATGGTGCAATTTATATAGATGATAATGGAATTGTTCGTCTGTATAAAGAAAAATGTGATTTAACTTTGGCATGTATGAAAGCATGTCCTTATGATGCGCGCTATATTGATGAAAAAAATGCTATTACAGATAAGTGCATATTTTGTGCAGATACAAGGTTGGCAAGAGGTGAGACGACTACAGCATGTCAAATTACCTGTCCGGCTAAACTGAGATATTTTGGTGATTTAGATGATGAAGAGAGTGAAATTAGTAAGATACTAAGAGAGAGAAAGCATTTTACACTCAAGCCTGAGTTAGGCACGAAGCCTAAACTCTTTTATTTGGAATGATTAAAAAATTGTTGGTTGGATAGATTCGTTATTTACTCCGCCTTCTTCATTGACTTTTAAAAGGTACTGCCAAAGTTCTGTTGCAATTTTTTGATATCGTTTTGATGTCTCACACTCTGGTGCTACAACCATAATAGGTTGTCCCATATCCCCACCTTCTCGAATTGCAGGTTCAATTGGAATTTCACCTAAAACAGTTGTTTTATAGGCATCTGCCAAAGGTTGTGTCGTTCCTTTTCCAAAGATATCAAACTCTTCACCGGTACTAGGGCAGATAAATCCACTCATGTTTTCTACAATTCCCGCAATTGGAATATGGAGATTTTTGAACATATCCATACTTCGTATCGTATCATCAAGTGCTACTTTTTGTGGTGTAGTTACACAAACTCCTGCAGTTACAGGAAGGTTCTGAGCAAGTGCCAGTTGTGCATCACCTGTTCCTGGAGGCATATCAAAAAGGAGTACATCTAACTCTCCCCAGTCAATATCTTCAAGCATCTGTTCAATAGCCTGTGTTACCATTGCTCCTTTCCATATTAAAGAAGCACCTCTTTCAACTAGTGAGCCAATTGACATTACTTTAATATTATGTGCGGGAATTGGTTTGATGGTTTTTCCAAGAAAAACAGGTTGAATATCTGCTATACCCATCATACGTGGAATATTTGGTCCATAGATATCTGCATCTAAAAGTCCGACACGTTTGCCTTGTTGTGCTAGAGCAATAGCGAGATTAACTGTAGTTGTAGATTTTCCCACACCTCCTTTACCACTGCTTACCATAACAAAATTTTGAATTTTTGGTAGTACATTGCGTCCGTTTGAACTTGTCTCTTTTGGTACTTGTGGCTTAATGACAGTGATTTTTAGTGTTGTGTCTGTTTTTGTTCTAATTCTTGCTGCAATCTCCTCTTTTAACTGTTTTTCTAAATCTACGGATGTAGAAGGAATAGAGAGTATAAGAGATATTTCATCTTCACTGACTTGTAGATCTTGAACAAAATCAAACTCTACAATACTTTTTGAAAAACCCGGATAGATAACCTGTTGGAGTATAGTATGTATAAGATCATAATTAATCATTTGCTTACCTTAGAAATGTAGTATATTTTAATGATGACATTATAACAGATTGTTACATCAGATGATTAAAATTATATATTAATTTTATAATAAATATTACTTTTATATTTTATGCGCTAAAATGACTCCATAATTTTAAGGAGAAACAATGAATAAAATCGTAAAAATTGCACTTGGTGCAGCTGTTATTTTAAGTTTAGGTGCAACTGTTGCAAGTGCTGATGCTGCAAAGGGTCAAAAACTTTATTCTAAAAAGTTAAAAAAAGCATGTGGTTTTTCAGGTGCAGTATTTGCTGCTAAACATACGCAAGATGAGTGGACAGCTATTGAAGAAAACGGAAAAATGGCAGATGAGATCAAAACTCTTTGTCCAAAAGTAAAAGATAAAGCATTAAAATCAAAATATCTTAAAGATTATTATGACTTTGCTCATGACTTCGCAAGTGACAGTGGAAACGTTCCATCTTGCTAATTCTTCTTTAAACTACTCTTTTGAGTAGTTTAAAATCTTCATTTTTTTAAAAAATTATCATTTCTAACAAATAAATTACGAACACTTAAACATAAGTTAAAGCTTAGTTGGGTATAATTCCGCACTTTTTGTAGAAATACAACCTAAAAATATTTAAGGACCATAGATGTACGCAATTATTAAAAATGGTGGTAAGCAGTATAAAGTTCAAGAAGGTGATGTTCTTTCATTAGATAAAATGTCATTAGAACCAGAAGCTACTATCGAAATCAAAGAAGTTCTAGCAGTAAATGCTGGTGAGCTTAAAGTTGGAGCTCCATATGTTGATGGCGCTGTTGTTACTGCTGAAGTTATCAGCGAAGGACGTGATAAGAAAGTTGTTATTTTCAAAAAACGTCGTCGTAAAGATAGTAAAGTAAAACGTGGTTTCAGACGTGATCATACACGTGTACGTATCACAAAAATAGCTGCGTAGTAAGCTGTAAGCTTTTAAACACAAAAGCAACTAGTTGCGTGAGCTTCCCGCTGACACTCACTAAAGTGAGAGGACAAGTGAAACACTAAATGTTTCATCGGCGGGAAACTAAGCGTTAGCGTACTAAAAGGGACTTTGTTCCTTTTAGGTGATTAAAATAAATAAAAGGTTCCTTAAATTAGGGAACCTAATTTAAGGAGATAAAGATGGCACATAAGAAAGGTCAAGGTAGTACACAGAATAATCGTGATTCAGCTGGTAGAAGACTTGGTGTAAAAAAATATGGTGGTGAAGCTGTTATAGCTGGTAATATTATTATTCGTCAAAGAGGAACAAAAGTTCATCCGGGTAAAAATGTAGGTATGGGTAAAGATCATACAATTTTTGCTTTAGTTGACGGTGTTGTTGCGTTTGAAAGAAAAGATAAAAAACGTAAACAAGTTTCAATTATTCCTGCTGCATAACTCTACATCTGTTTGGGCTTATGCCCAAACATTTTCTACTACTTCGGAATTTTTCCAAAATTAAAACTCAAAATATTTAATAATTTACTCTGTGTATAGTTTATTGTTAAGTATTTCAAATAGTCAATAAAAAGGATCAGACAATGTTTACAGATAGTGTCGAATTAACAGTTTCATCAGGAAAGGGTGGACCAGGGTGTGTGGCATTTCGTCGTGAAAAATTTGTACTCAATGGTGGTCCAAATGGCGGTGATGGCGGAAAAGGTGGAGATATCTGGTTTAAGTGTGATAACAATACACACACACTTTCTCATTTTCAAAGAAAAATGCACATAAAAGCAGATAACGGCCGTCCGGGTGAGGGCTCAAATTGTACCGGAAAATCAGGTGCAAAAAAAGTGATTATCGTTCCACCGGGAACACAGATCGTAGATGCCGAGACAGGTGATATTCTTTTAGATATGACAGAACACGGTCAAGAGGTGAAGTTTTTAGAAGGTGGGAAAGGTGGACTTGGAAATACCCACTTTAAATCACCGACAAACCAAAGACCAACGTACGCACAACCAGGTGAAAAGGGTGAAACACGCAAGATCAAACTTGATCTTAAACTCATTGCTGATGTCGGACTTGTAGGTTTTCCAAATGTTGGAAAATCTACACTTATTTCAACTGTTTCAAATGCTCGTCCTGAAATTGCAAATTATGAATTTACAACTTTGACACCAAAGCTTGGACAGGTAAATATTGGAGATTATGAATCATTTGTTATGGCAGATATTCCGGGAATTATCGGTGGCGCACATGAGGGCAAAGGACTTGGTATTAAGTTTTTACGTCATATTGAAAGAACAAAAACACTGCTTTTTATGATTGATCTGGCTTCATACAGAGATTTAAAGGAGCAGATTGAAGTTTTAAAAGAAGAAGTTGCCTCTTTCTCTGAAAAACTTGGTACCTCTAAGTATGCTATTGCTCTCACTCGTGTTGATATTGTTCCACCGGAAGATATTAAAGAGCTTGTTGGTGGTTTTATTGAAATGATGGGCTTAGAGCCAAGTAAGCACAGTGAATTTGATTTTGACAGTGAACTTCCATATTTTATTCAAGAGAGTGTAGATGAGACTTTAGGATTTGAAAGAGAAAAACCTTACTTTATTGCACCGATCTCTTCTGCTACACATAAAAATATAGAAGCACTCAAATATGCACTTTTTAATTTAGTGCAATCAGACAGAAAGTAACTCTATGAAGCGTGTTGTTGTAAAAGTTGGCAGTGCGGTTCTTACACAAGATGGAGAGATTGCTCTTCGCCGTATGCAGGCACTTGTCAATTTTCTCGTCGAACTTCGTAAAAAATACGAGGTTATTTTAGTCTCATCAGGGGCAGTGGCCGGAGGCTATACAAAACTCAAACTTGACAGATCCCTTTTGGCAAACAAGCAGGCTTTAGCTGCTATTGGTCAGCCGGTTTTGATGGGGCGTTATGCAAAAAAGTTTGAAAAGCACGATATTGTTACCGCACAGGTTTTAGTTACAGCAGCCAATCTTAATAAGTCTGAGGATATTTTACGAGTTAGAAATACGGTTGAAACGCTTCTTCGTAATGGTGTTATTCCTATTGTCAATGAAAATGATGCAACAGCAACTGATGAGCTTGAAGTTGGGGACAATGATCAACTTTCAGCTTATATAACACAACATACGAATGCAGAGATGCTTATTATTCTCTCTGATATAGATGCATTTTATGACAGTGATCCCCGCAAAAATCCAGAGGCAAAGGTTCTTAAAGTTGTTGAACATATTGATAATGAAATGTTACAACAAGAGGTGACACCAAACAACCTTTTTGCTACAGGTGGCATTGTGACAAAACTTAAGGCTGCAGCGTATCTTTTAGAACATAACAAAAAAATGTTTTTAGCAAGTGGTTTTGATCTGAGTGATGTCAAATCATTTATGCTTGAAGGCAATCATAAGGGTGGAACACTCTTTCAAAAAGGGAACTAATGATAAAAGTCATATTTATGGGTACGCCTGATTATGCTGATGCAATTTTAAAAGCATTGATTGCTGATAATGATATAAAAGTAGTTGGTGTCTATACACAACCTGATAAACCGGTAGGTCGTAAAAAGATCTTAACACCGCCACCGGTAAAAGGAACAGCACAAGAACATAATATTGCTGTTTATCAGCCAGTACGCCTGCGTGATGAAGCTGTTGTTAATGAGCTTTTAAAAATTGAATGTGATTATATTGTTGTAGCTGCTTATGGACAGATATTGCCACGGGAAGTGTTAGACCATGCACCATGTATTAATTTGCATGCCTCTATTCTTCCTCAGTACCGTGGAGCAAGCCCGATCCAACAAACACTCCTTAATGGTGATTGTGAGACGGGTGTTACTGCAATGCTTATGGAAGAGGGGCTCGATACAGGAGCAATTCTTAAAATTGCAAAGATTGCAGTGCCTGAAGATGAGATGGTAGAAGATCTTTTTGATCGCTTGACAACTGTAGCAACAACGCTAACACTTGATGTTTTGAAGAACTTTAGTCATTATGCTCCGGTTGCTCAAGATGATGCAGCAGCAACACACTGTAAAAAGATTACAAAAGCAGATGGTGAGGTCTCTTTTGATAATGCCACTGTCCTTTTTAACAAATACCGTGCATTTACTCCATGGCCGGGTATCTATCTTGCAAGTAAGTTAAAACTTAAAAAGATAGCCCTTGAAGATAAAACGAGTCATAATGAAGCAGGCAAAATACTCTCTATAGATAAAGATAGTATTGTTGTGGGATGTAAAGTAGGTAGTATCAGGGTTTATAAAGTACAGCCACAATCAAAAAAAGAGATGGATGTTTTAGCTTATATCAATGGAAAAAGGTTGCAAGTTGCAGATTATCTATCTTGATACGATAAACTCAACACAAACATATCTCAAAGAAAAAATTGCAAAGAGTGAACTTAATGCTCCCATCTGTGTAAGTGCAGAACTTCAAAGTGATGGAGTAGGGAGTCGTAACAATAGATGGATCTCTCAAAAAGGCAATCTTTTTTTTTCTTTTGCACTCTCTTTGGATGCCTTACCAAAAGATCTTAAACTTGAATCTGCATCCATATACTTTTCATATCTCTTAAAAGAGATACTCGAAGAAAAAGGATCAGAAGTCTGGATTAAATGGCCAAACGATTTTTATCTTGATGATAAGAAAATAGGTGGAACAATAACAAATATAATCGATAATATTTTAATATGTGGTATTGGATTAAATATAATAAAATCACCACAAAATCATTCTTGCCTTGATATAATTATACAGAAGAAAAAACTACTTGAAGATTATTTCAAAAATATTGAAAAAAAATTTTTATGGAAGCAAGTTTTTAGCAAATATAAGTTAGAATTTGATCGTAATCAAGATTTTTTTACACATGTAGATACAACGAAGATTTCTTTATCAGAAGTTGATCTAAATAGTGACGGAAGTTTAAATATTAATGGCGAGAGGATATACAGTTTAAGATGAGCGAAGTAATTGTAATAGCAAATCAAAAGGGTGGAGTTGGTAAAACAACAACTGCTGTAAATTTAGCAGCATCCCTGGCAGTTGCTGAAAAAAAAGTTTTACTTATTGACTCTGATCCTCAGGCAAATGCTACAACATCATTGGGTTTTCACCGTAATGATTATGAGTTTAATATTTATCATGTTTTAATCGGTACAAAAAAGTTAAAAGACATTATCCTCAAATCAGATCTGCCTACACTGCATTTGGCTCCTTCAAATATCGGTCTTGTAGGAATAGAAAAAGAGTATTATGATGCGGATAAGGCAAAAGGTCGTGAACTTGTTTTGAAAAAAGCGATTGCAAATGTAAAAAAGGATTATGATTATATTATTATTGATTCTCCTCCTGCACTTGGACCAATGACAATTAATGCACTTTCAGCTTCAAACTCTGTAATTATTCCAATTCAGTGTGAGTTTTTTGCACTTGAAGGTTTGGCACAGCTTTTAAATACAGTAAAGCTGGTGAGAAAATCAATTAATCCAAAGCTTACAATTAAGGGCTTTATACCTACTATGTACTCATCACAAAACAATCTTTCTAAACAGGTGTTTGCCGATTTGCGTCAACACTTTAAAGGAAAACTTTTTAAAGATGAGAGTGATAAATATATAGTAGTTCCAAGAAATGTAAAATTAGCAGAATCTCCATCTTTTGGAAAACCGGCAATCTTGTATGATGTCAAATCGGCAGGATCAATTGCATATCAAAATTTAGCACAGGCGATAATAAGATAATGAAGACAAAAAGACTTGGACGTGGATTAGATGCCCTTTTGGGAGAAATAGATGAAGCTTATGAAAATGAGGGATCTCAAAGAGATGAAATTTTAGAGATTCCACTCAGAGATATTCGACCAAATCCTTTTCAGCCAAGAGAGACTTTTGATGAAACAGCACTTGAAGAGCTTGCCGAATCTATTAAAAATGATGGTTTACTGCAGCCTATTGTAGTAACAGAAGATATAGATGGTTATATACTGATAGCTGGTGAGAGACGATATCGTGCTTCAAAACTTGCAAAACTCAAAGAAATTCGTGCTATTGTTCTAAATTCTGATGAAGATAAAATGCGTCAGTTTGCATTGATTGAGAATATTCAAAGAGAAGAGTTAAATTCCATAGAGCTTGCAAAAGCTTATAATGAGCTTATCAAACTCCATGAGATTACACATGAAGAGCTTGCAAATATAATTCATAAAAGTAGAACGCATATAACAAATACTTTACGATTACTACAACTTTCAGATAAAACACAAAAAGCACTTCTTGAGAAAAAAATATCTGCTGGCCATGCAAAAGTTTTAGTTGGACTTGATGAAAAAGAGCAACAGCTTATGGTCAACTCTATAATTGGACAGAAATTGAGTGTTCGAGATGTAGAAGCGATGATAAAAAGTAGAAAGTCTGATGATAAAACAGAGAACAGAGAAGAAGATGTAAAAAGTGTTGAACTTGATTTTCTAGAGTTGAAAAAAGTTTTAAATGATTTTGGTTTTGTTGCGAAAAATTCTAAAAACAAATTAACAATAAGTTTTGATTCACAAGATGAAATTCAAGAGTTTTTCTCTCATTTTACGCAATAATTCAAAAAAACTTTAAATTTTTTCACTCATTTAACTATCCTTTCAATTTAATCATAGTATAATCTCCGCAACTTTTAGGAGGTGCTATGTTAGATATAAATCCAATACTACTCTTGGCTACATTTGTTGTATTTGTTTCGCTTATAGTCGTTCTTAATAGTAAGCTTTATAATCCATTGATTAATTTCATGCATAAACGTGATGCTGATATCAAAAGAGACCTAGACAAAGTGGGTTCTAATGATGATGAAATCAACGAACTTCATGAAAAAGCAGAGTCAATTATTATGAATGCTAAACTAGAAGCTGCGGCCCTAAGAGAAAAAGTTATCGCGGATGCTAAGGAATTAGCAGACAGTAAGTTAGAAGCAAAACGTGCTGAACTTGCGCAAGAGTATTTAGAATTTGAGCAATCACTTGCAAAATCTAAAGAAGAGTTGACTAATGACTTAATGAGTCAAGTTCCAATGTTTAAAAAAGCTTTAAAAGCTAAAATGAGTCAGATATAAAAGGTGTAATGTGAGTAGAATTCTAGTATTAATGCTTATGATATCAACTTGTGCATTAGCATCTGAAGCTGCGCATGAAGGTGGAACAGATATAGTTCAAAGAACTGTAAACTTTCTTCTTTTTGTTGGGCTTATTTGGTATCTAGTAGGGGAACCGGTTAAGAACTTTTTTACTGCAAGAAGTCAGTCAATAGCTGATGCATTGAAAAAGGTTCAAGAAAAACTTGATGAATCTGTTAATCTTAAAAAAGAAGCACTTGCTAAAATTACTGAAGCTGAAAAGTTTGCAGAAGAGTTGGCAGTTACTACGAAAAAAGAGAACAAGATTCTTAATGACAACATCATGGCACAGTGTGATGTTGAGTTGGAAGCTATGGTAAAACAATATGCATCTAAAAAAGATTTTGAACAAAGAAATATGGTTCGTGATGTAGTTGAGACTATTATATCTGAAACATTAGATCAAAGTTCAGAAATTTTTGATAGAGAAGCTATGGCAAATGTTATTTTGAAAAAGGTGGCATAGATGGAAGAACTGATTGCAAAAAGGTATATAAAAGCACTTAGAAGTGATTTTGATTTAAAGACAATTCAGAATATTTCATCTGTTTTTGATGCATTGGCAGATTCATTTAAAAATGAAAAATTTGTTAGCATCATTGTCAATCCTGAAGTAAATGCTAAAGATAAATCAGAAATTTTATTAGAAGCAGTAAAACCTGCAAAATCAGATAAAGTCAACAATTTAATAAAATTGTTGGTTGAAAATAAAAGAGTAAGTATTATTCCTGCAATTGCGAAGGAATTAAAAAAAGATATAGCAAAAACAACAAAAACTTATGAAGGGGTAATCTATAGTGATAGTGACATTGACACAAAAGTTATAGATCAACTAGCTCAAGGTTTAAGTAAAAAATTTGATTCTACAATCTCTTTTTCATTTGTGAAAAATGATTTTAACGGGATTAAAGTAGAAGTAGAAGGTCTTGGAATTGAGATTAATTTCTCTAAAGATCGTATCGATAGTCAAATTATAGAACATATAATTAAAGCAATTTAACTTCAAGAGAGGAGAACAATAGTGGTAGCAAAAATTCAAGCTGATGAAATCAGCTCAATAATTAAAGAGCGTATCGATAACTTTGAACTAAGTGTTGATATTAATGAGACAGGTAAGATTGTTTCTTATGCTGATGGTGTTGCACAGGTTTACGGACTTAGCAATGTTATGGCAGGAGAGATGGTAGAGTTCGAAGAGGGAACAAAAGGTTTAGTAATGAACCTTGAGGAGAGCAGTGTAGGTGTTGTTATTCTCGGTTCTGGTGCACAACTTAAAGAAGGTATGAGTGTTAAGCGTTTAGGAACACTTTTAAAAGTTCCTGTAGGTGATGCACTTCTTGGTCGTGTTGTAAATGCACTTGGTGAACCAATTGACGGAAAAGGTCCAATTGAAACTACTGAAGTACGTTTTGTTGAAGAGAAAGCTCCTGGTATTATGGAGAGAAAATCTGTTCATGAACCATTAGCAACTGGTATTAAAGCAATTGATGCACTTGTTCCAATTGGTCGTGGTCAGCGTGAGCTTATTATTGGTGACAGACAAACTGGTAAAACAACAGTTGCAATCGATACTATCATTAACCAAAAGGGTAATGGTGTTGTATGTATTTATGTTGCAATCGGTCAAAAAGAGTCAACAATTGCACAAATTGTACGTCGTTTAGAAGAACATGGTGCAATGGAATACACTATTATTGTATCTGCAACTGCTGCTGAAGCTGCTGCACTTCAATTCTTGGCTCCATATACTGGTGTTACTATGGGAGAATATTTCCGTGACAATGCACGTCATGGTCTTATTGTTTATGATGATCTTTCTAAACATGCAGTTGCATATCGTGAAATGTCACTAATTCTTCGTCGTCCTCCAGGTCGTGAAGCATATCCAGGGGATGTTTTTTATGTTCACTCTCGTTTACTTGAGAGAGCTGCAAAACTTTCTGATGAAAATGGTGCAGGTTCTTTAACTGCTTTACCAATTATTGAGACACAAGCTGGAGATGTTGCGGCATATATTCCAACGAATGTTATCTCAATTACAGATGGTCAGATCTTCTTAGAAACCGATCTGTTTAACTCTGGTGTACGTCCGGCGATTAATGTTGGTCTTTCTGTATCACGTGTTGGTGGTGCTGCTCAGATTAAAGCAACGAAACAAGTTGCTGGTACATTAAGACTTGATCTTGCTCAATATCGTGAACTTCAAGCATTTGCTCAGTTTGCATCTGATCTTGATGAAGTATCTCGTAATCAACTTGAGCGTGGTCAAAGAATGGTTGAAGTTCTAAAACAAGGGCCTTTCTCTCCACTTGCTGTTGAGAAGCAAGTTGTTATTATCTTCGCTGGTAATGAAGGTTTCTTAGATGATTTTGATGCATCAAATGTAGTACGTTTTGAAGCTGAGTTGTATCCATTTATTGAAGCTTCTTATCCTCAAATTTTTGAAAACGTTAGAAGTAGCAAAAAAGTAGATGATGATACTAAATCATTATTAATGAAAGCACTTGAAGAGTTCAAAGCTAGCTTTGTAGCGAACTAAGGAATATTTTATGGCAAACTTGAAAGATATTCAGAGACAGATAAAGAGTGTTTCAAATACTCAAAAGACGACACGTGCAATGAAGCTTGTATCAACTGCAAAGCTTCGTCGTGCAGAAGAGCTTGCAAAACGTTCTCGTCTTTATGCTCAAAAAATGAATCAGGTAATTGCCGAAATAGCTGGACGCATTAAATGTAGCAAAGTTGGCGGATTAGACAATCGTTATTTTACGAAAGTTGAAGATCCAAAAATGGTTGACATTGTTTTTGTTACTGCAGATAAAGGTTTATGTGGTGGCTTTAATATTCAAACTATTAAAGCTGTGAATAAACTTTTAAAAGAGTATAAAGCAAAAAATGTAAAAGTGCGTTTACGTGGTATCGGTAAAAAAGGTATAGAGTTTTTTAATTACAATGAAGTTGAGATGTTCGACACAGTTGTAGGTCTAAGCTCTAAACCTGATAAAGAGAGATCTGATGATTTTATCATGACTTCTATTGCAGATTATAAAGATGGAAAGATTGATGCTCTACATATTATATATAATGGGTATAAAAATATGATAACTCAAGAGTTACATGTAAATACTATTTTACCTGTTGATACAGAAGCTTATGATTGTAATGAAGTACAATCTAGCTCAATGTTAGAGATTGAAGCTGAAGATGAAGAAAAAATGCTTGATTCTTTAGTAGAAAAATATATTAATTACAATATGTACTACTCTTTGATTGATTCAGTTGCTGCTGAACACTCTGCACGTATGCAGGCAATGGATACAGCAACAAACAATGCTCAAGAGATGGTGAAAAACTTAAATGTTGAATTTAATAAAGCACGTCAAGCTGCTATTACTACCGAACTGATTGAAATTATCAGTGGTGTGGAGTCTATGAAATAATGGAGAAAAATATGATTGGAAAAATTAGCCAGGTAATGGGTCCTGTTGTTGATGTTGATTTCGATGGTTATCTTCCAGTAATTAACGAAGCTATTGAAGTAAACGTTAATTTAGATGGGAATGAACATCGTTTAGTTTTAGAAGTTGCTGCGCACTTAGGTGACGGTCGTGTAAGAACGATTGCAATGGATATGAGTGAAGGTTTAGTTCGTGGTATGGATGCTACTGCTACTGGTGCACCTATTAAGGTTCCAGTTGGAGAGAAAGTTCTTGGACGTATCTTTAATGTAATTGGTGAAACAATTGATGGTGGTGATCAAGTAGAAGATGCACCGACATGGTCTATTCACCGTGATCCTCCACCGCTTGTTGATCAGTCAACTACAACAGAGATGTTTGAGACTGGTATCAAAGTTGTTGATTTACTTGCTCCTTATGCTAAGGGTGGTAAAGTTGGATTATTTGGTGGTGCTGGTGTTGGTAAAACAGTTATTATCATGGAGCTTATTCACAATGTTGCTCATGGTCATGATGGTTTATCAGTTTTTGCTGGTGTTGGTGAGAGAACACGTGAAGGGAATGACCTTTACTACGAGATGAAAGAATCGAACGTTCTGGATAAAGTTGCACTGTGCTACGGTCAAATGAGTGAGCCTCCTGGAGCACGTAACCGTATTGCTCTTACAGGTCTTACTATGGCTGAGTATTTCCGTGATGAAGAGAAACTTGATGTACTTATGTTTATCGATAATATCTTCCGTTTTGCACAATCTGGTTCAGAGATGTCTGCACTTCTTGGACGTATCCCATCAGCTGTTGGTTATCAACCGACACTTGCTCGTGAAATGGGTGCATTACAAGATCGTATTACATCTACAAAAAATGGTTCAATTACATCTGTTCAAGCGGTATACGTACCTGCGGATGACTTAACTGACCCGGCTCCTGCTTCTGTTTTTGCTCACTTAGATGCAACAACAGTACTCAACCGTAAAATTGCGGAAAAAGGTATCTATCCTGCAGTTGATCCATTGGATTCAACTTCAAGATTACTTGATCCACAAATTTTAGGTGAAGAGCATTATAATGTAGCTCGTGGTGTTCAGCAAACACTTCAAAAGTATAAAGATCTTCAAGATATCATTGCGATTCTTGGTATGGATGAACTTTCTGAAGATGATAAAAATGTTGTTGAGCGTGCTCGTAAAATTGAGAAATTCCTTTCTCAACCATTCTTCGTTGCAGAAGTATTTACAGGAGCTCCAGGTAAATATGTTTCTCTTGAAGATACTATCAAAGGATTTAAAGGTATTCTTAATGGTGATTATGATCATATGTCAGAAAACTCTTTCTATATGGTTGGTAGTATTGATGAGGCTATTGCTAAACACGAGAAAAACAAATAAGCACTGCGCTTGATAAAGGACTGTAATGGATAAGTTTAAACTTGAAATCCTAACGCCTAACGGTGAAATCTTTAATGATGAAGCTGTTAGTGTAGTTCTTCCTGGTAAAGAGGGAGAATTCGGCGTTTTAGCAGGGCACGCTTCATTGACTACTTTACTAGAAGCTGGCGTTGTTGATGTCGAAAAAGAAGATAAATCAGTCGAATCTATTGTTATTGATTGGGGTGTTGCTCAAGTTAGTGAAGATAGAGTTGTTATTTTAGTTGAAGGTGCTGCACCGATTCGTGGAGCAAATGAAGCTGAAATTGCTAAAGCTCTTGAAGATGCAAAACAGCTTATTAATGATGTTGCAGATTCAAGTTCTGCAATTGCTTCTGTTTCTGCTAAAATTGAATCAGCAGCACAAAAGTTAATATAGTAAATGATTAATAATTTAATTGATTTTTATTTAAAAAGTCATCCGGTTACAATAGGTGTATTGGCTCTTTTGTCTCTATACTTTGTAATTCTTAATTGGGTGTTCTTTTACCGTTATTTTTCTCTTAACAGTTGGCTTAAAAAGGAGAGTGATTCTTTAGAAACACTGCTCCTTGGGGCTGCAACTGTTAATGAAAACTCTTTTTTAAATAATTTTATCAGAAGTAGTAATGTTATTTCGAAAGAAGTTTTGGGACTTGCTATGCTTGCTGCGACAAAAGAAGCAACAAAAGGTCTCTCTGTATTATCTGTTTTTGCTTCAACTTCACCTTTTATTGGTCTTTTTGGCACTGTTGTTTCTATTTTAGATACATTTGCACATATTGGAAGTAGAAGTGGAAATATGTCTATAATTGCTGCTGGAGTCAGTGATGCTTTAGTTGCAACTGCATCAGGTATTTTCGTGGCAATATTTGCTTATACCTATCATCAAATACTAAAAAGAAAATCTTTTGAACTTATTTCATTTATCCAGATGCAAAGTGATGCAGTTTTAGCTCGCAAGGCATAAGTTATGATTTATGATTGGGATGAAAAACCTGAATTAAATATTACTCCTTTAGTTGATGTGATGCTGGTTCTTCTTGTCGTTTTAATGGTCATTGCTCCAAATGTTATTTATGAAGAAAATATAAAACTTCCACAAGGTTCTGCTAAAGAGCAACTTTCAAAAATTGCTCCTGTGCATATTACTATTGATGCAGATGGTCAGATAGAAGTGAATAAGAAGATTTTTTTGTTAAATGCTTTTACTGATAATTTTTTTCTTTATGCTAAAACGCTTGATAAAAAAGCAACTGTTCTTATTAGTGCAGATAAAACATTGGATTATGGAGTAGTGATGTCTATTCTTGCTGCTGTTAAGCAGGCAGGTTTTTCTGAAGTGTCACTAGCAACAAATGGATAGAAATAATAGATATTTTATAATTAGTGGTTTTCTCTCTTTTTTCTTATTTGCAACTTTTTTATTTCTTTTTATCTATATGATGTTTGTTAACAAAGAGAGTAAAATCTATGCTCTAGCAAAAAAGAATTTTATATCTGTATCAATTGTTATGCCAAAGGAAGTACAAAAAATATCTTCTAAAAAAGCAACTGTTACTCTTCCAACTTCTACTTCTAAGTCTGTTTCAAAAGATATTGATGTTAATGATCTCTTTTCTGATGTATGGACACAAAAAATTTCTCATAAAAAAAAGAGAAAAGTGAATTCAAAAAGAATTCAAGATATTGTTAAAAAGATTAAAACTACCAATACAAACAAAGTAAGTTCAATTTCTGAAAAAATTAAAAAATCAGATACTAAAAAAGGTGAAAAAAATGCACAAAATAGTTCTGCAGGAAATGAAGTTAATGAATATTTAGCTAAAATTCAGGCAATTGTTTATCAATATTTTCATGTCCCACCAAATAGTGAGGGTAATAGTGTTAAAACTTTGATTGAAATAGATCCTTTAGGGAAAATGACAGATTTTAGAGTACTGAGTTATTCATCAAATTCGGCATTAAATGAAGAAGTTGATAAAATTAAAGAGAGACTTCAAAATGTAGTCTTTCCAAAAAATCCACATAATAGATCAAGCAGAACAGTTGTTGTGCTTATCTCTAAGGAGTAATGTTTGAAGATATTATTTTCTTTTTTAATGTTTATTAGTTTAATTTTTGCAGATGATGCAACAATAGAAGTTATAAAAAAAGCTGATACAATTCCATCAATTGCATTGGAAGATGCATCCCAAAGCTATGATAATACATTCCGTTTTCGTTTTTTTAAAGCATTAGTAGCTGATTTAAATGTTCTTTCTATATTTAATGTCCAAAGGCATTACCGAACTGCTACTTTTAATGATAATGATATTAGTTTTGAAAACAAAGATATGGATTATGTTCTACGTTATAAGATGAATGAAGAAGATAATGGAGTATTAAGTGTTGAGATGAAACTTATGAAAAAAAATGAAGATGTTTACTCCAAAAGTTACAGAGTTGGAAAAAAAGATGTTTATATGTTTGTAACGCATGCAATGGCATATGATATTAATAACTTTATGGGTGAAGATCCTGTTGGATGGATGAAGAAAAAAGTTATATTTTCTAGAATTGTTGCTCCTAAAAAAAGTGAAATTGTTATCTCTGACTACACGCTTACCTATCAACATATAATACTCAAAGGGGGATTTAATATTTTTCCTAAATGGGCAAATAATGAGCAGACAGCATTTTATTATACAGATCTAGATGGAAATAAGCCTAGACTAAAATACCTAAATATTAAGAATGGTAAGATAAAAAATATTATTGCATCTGATGGAATGATAGTTTGTTCAGATGTTAATAATAATGGAACAAAATTATTGCTTACAATGGCTCGTAATGGGCAACCAGATATTTATAGTTTTAATGTTCAAACACAAAAATATAAGCGTTTGACTACCTATAGTGGTATTGATGTTAATGGACAATTTTTAGGAAAAGATAAAATAGCTTTTATTTCATCTCGTCTTGGTTATCCTAATGTGTTTTCAAAAGATTTGACTACAAATGAAGTAGAGCCAATGGTTTATTATGGTAAAAGTAACTCAGCATGTAGTGTACATGGTAATTATATTGTCTATAAAGCTCGTGAAAGTTCAAATGCTTTTAGTGACAATACTTTTAATCTACATTTAATTTCAACAAAAACAGATTTTATAAGACGTTTAACTGCAACAGGTATAAATGAATTTCCAAGATTTTCAAATGATGGGGATGCAATTATTTTTATTAAAAACTATAAAGGGCAAAGTGCAATAGGAATTATTCGTTTGAAGTATAATAAAAATTATTTGTTTCCACTAAAATATGGTAAATTACAATCAATGGATTGGTAAAAAAAGTATTTGTTACATTTTTTAGGTATAATAAAGCAGCATTTTAAGTATTCAAGGAAATAAATATGAAAAGTATAGTACTTTCTAGTGTTGTTACAGCACTTTTAGTTTTTAGTGGGTGTTCTTCTAAAGAGCCTGCAGTAGATAGCAAAGCTCAACAAGCACCGGTAGAAGAAGTTAAAACTGTAGATACAGAGACAGTTTCTACGGAAAACAGTATGGTAGATTCTAATACTGGCAACAGTGCTTCAATGACAATGTCTGAAATAGAAAGTAAACTGCCAACCGTTTATTTTGCATTTGACAAGTATGATATAACATCAGAAATGCAAGCAAAAATTGATGCAGCAGCAGAACTTGGTAAGAGTGATGAAGCAAAATCATTAAATGTGAAACTTGAAGGTAACTGTGATGAATGGGGAAGCGATGAGTACAATTTTGCACTTGGACTTAAACGTGCAGAAGCTGTCAAAAAAGCTTTAGTTGCTGATGGTATTGATGCTTCTCGTATTTCAATGGTGAGTTATGGTGAGTCTAATCCTGTATGTACAGAACATACAAGAGAGTGTTGGGCTAAAAATCGTCGTGTAGATTTTAAAATTCTTCCATAATTAGTAATATAATATTATGAAAAGTAGTGCAATAGTAATTCTACTGTTTACTACTGCTATGCCCACTCTCCTTTTAAGTGCTGAACCTTCTGCGTTCGGTGCTGGAGATCTTTCTAGTCCTGAGCCTTATGGACTGACACCCAGTGAAAAAGTTATTTTAGAAACAAAAGATAAACTGAAAAAAGTTGCTCGAAAAAGTAACTCACAAGCAAATCAGTTAGACTCTTTACGAGAAAGAATAGATGGTCTGCAGAGTATAGTTGAAAGTATAAGTAGAAAAACACATAATAATAAAATAAATCTTGAAAAATGGAAACAAGAAGAGAATTTGAGTTTATCAAACACAGGTGAATTTCAAGCAAGACTTAGTGAGTCTATTCAAGAAAACAGGGAAAAGATAGACGAATTAAAAACTTCTTTGTTAGATGTTTCCAAACTTTTAGATAAAATCAATGCAAGTTATGTAACAAAACAAGAGTACAATACTCTTGTAAAAAGTATAAATAGTTTTAAAGATATCATAGCAAAAGAGTTACATATAGGAACGAAAAGTTTATCAAAAAACTCAAAAGTACCTAGCTTTAAACTTTTTAAAATTGCCAAAAAAAATTATGATAGAAAATATTATACAAAAGCAATTGCTAATTATGAAGAGTTGATTAAAAGAAATTATAAGCCAGCCTATTCTCATTATATGATAGGTGAAATGTATTATAAGAGAAAAAATTATGCAAAAGCTATCTCTTATTTTAAGAAGAGTGCGGCTCTTTACTCAAAAGCTTCTTATATGCCGACATTAATGTTGCACAGTGCAATTGCAATGCAAAAGAGTGGAGATAATACGCATGCACAATCTTTTTATAAAGCAATTATTGCAAAGTATCCAGATTCACCAGAAGCAAAAGAAGCAAAAAGACGCTTAAAGTAAAAGGATGAAGTATGATTTTCAGCTTAAGAAGCAAAAAATTATGTTAAAATCCACGAAATAAAAATTAAGGTAAAAATATGGCAATTGAGCAAAATCAAATCGTATCATTAGAGTATGAAGTAAAAGACGGAGATAAAGTAGTAGATAGTAATGTTGGTGGAGAGCCGTTAGTATTTATGTTTGGAAAAGGTCAGATTATTCCTGGTTTAGAAGAGGGAATCAAAAATATGGCTATTGGAGAAAAAGGTGAGGTACTTGTAAAAGCTGCTGATGCTTATGGTGAGTATAATCCTGAAGCAACACAGGAAGTTCCAAAAGATCAGTTTGCTGGTATTGAACTTTCAGAAGGTATGACACTTTATGGTCAAGGTGAAGATGGTTCAACTGTACAGGTTGTTGTTAAAGAGATTAAAGATGATTCTGTTGTTATTGATTTTAATCATCCGCTTTCAGGTAAAGATTTAATGTTTACAGTGACAATTAATAATGTTCGAGATGCTTCTGCTGAAGAGGCAATGACTGGTGTTCCTGCTGAAAACAAACAAGAAGAAGAGCATTGCGGATCTGGCAGTTGTGGATGTCACTAGTTTTATAACTGAATCTTTAGCCTCAAATCAGGTTAAGAAAACAGCATCACTTTTAAAGACACTCAGTGTTAATGCCCTTATAATGGGCGAGCGTGGTGTTGGTAAAAGAACATTGGCTTCTTTTATACTTCCTGAAGCATCTATTGTAGATGCTTCAAATTTTGATGAACTTTTAGTAGCTATAGAGAGCTCAAAAGAGTTGATTATTACCGATATAGATACATCTCCAAACTTAAAAAGATTACTTGAAATGATAAAAAAATTGAATATTCGAGTTATCGCTACATCAAAACATACGCTTACAAATGAACTTGTTGATGATCTTTTTAGTGTTAAATTTGATATACCACCACTACGAGAGAGGGAAGAAGATATTCCTTTTTTAATTCAAAAGTTTGAAAAAGAGGCAGCTGACCTTTTTGGTGCTAATGAATCATTTGACAGTCAAAATTTCAAAGCAGATTTATCACAAAATGCAAATTCGTTACGAAGACAGGTTATGATTAACTATCTTTTACAGGATATTCAAGATAGAGAGTTAATGGAGATCATAAAGAATTATCTATATGATAAATTGGGATCAAACAGTGACTATCGAAATTTTTTGTATCTTTATGAGGTACCGCTTATTCAAGGTGGACTTAAAAAATTTAAGTCTCAATTACAGTTAGCAGACAAGCTGGGGCTCAATAGAAATACTTTAAGAAAAAAAATTTCAGAAAATAAGAAATATTTATAAAAAAGGAATGAAAATGAAAAAAATAGCAATGATATTTGCAGGACAGGGTTCACAGGCTGTAGGTATGGGGAAAGATTTTTATGAAAACTCAGAACTAGCACGTGAGATGTTTGACAAAGCAGGTGAGAGAATAGGTGTGGATTTTAAAGAAATAATCTTTGAAGAGAATGAAAAACTTGGTCAAACTGCCTACACGCAACCGGCGATTCTTTTAGTTCAGATGGTTGCATACAAACTTTTTAAAGATGCTTGTCCTGATGTAAAAGCAGAGCTTTTTTTAGGCCACTCTTTAGGTGAGTTTTCAGCTTTATGTGCAACTGGTGCTATTGATTATGTTGATGCTGTAGAGCTTGTACATAAACGTGGTGCTTTAATGCAAGAGGCATGTGAAGGAAAAGATGCAGGGATGATGGCTATTGTTGGACTTGATGATGCAAGTGTTGAAAAGATTTGCCAGGATGCTCAGGCAGAAGGCAAACAGGTATGGCCGGCAAACTATAATCAAGATGGACAACTTGTTGTTGCAGGGAACAGAGCTGATTTGGCTTCTTTAGAGCAGACATTTAAAGATGCAGGTGCAAAACGGGCACTGCTTTTAAATATGAGTGTAGCTTCACATTGTGAGATTTTAGCACCTGCACAAGAACCTTTAGCGGAATTAATGGAGAAATATGTAACAGATAGTTTTGAAGCACCGGTTATCTCAAATGTTACAACAAAACCATATGCGACAAAAACTGAAGCAGTAGCACTTTTAAAAGATCAGCTTGTAAAACCTGTAAAATATAAACAATCAATTTTGGCAATAGCTGGTGATGTTGACATGGCAATAGAGTTTGGTAACGGTGTTGTTCTAAAAGGATTAAACAGAAGAATTGCAAAAGAATTAAAAACATTAAACATCTCAGATATGGCTTCACTGGAAAAAGTTAAAGAGGAAGTTTGCTCATAAAATGCGAGTAACAATTGCACAAACTTCACCAAAGTTAAATCGTTCTAATTTAGAGGATGTTGTCTCTGTTATCCAGAAGAATCGTGAGCATTCTGATCTTATAGTTTTTCCGGAATTGGCTTTAAGTGGCTATATGTTGCAAGATAAGTTACATGAAGATGCTTGGGCAATTGATGAACTGCAGATATTGGCTGATTTGAGTAGTGATATTGATATTGCAGTTGGTGCAGCACTGCGTGAGGGGAAACTTTTTCGCAATAGTGCACTCTATTTTTCAGCCGGCAGACTCCTTTCAAAGCATATAAAAGTGCATCTTCCAAATTATGGAATGTTTGAAGAAGCGCGTTATTTTGAAGATGGAGAGGGGTTTGAAGCATTTATGGCAGATAATATGAAAGTTTCTATGCTTGTATGTGAAGATATATGGCATAAGAGTGTGCATAAAGAGCTTATAGCCCTTAATCCTGATCTCATTTTAGTTCTTGCTGCTTCTCCTGCACGTGGATTTGGTGATGATGGTTTGGAAATTGAGAAAAAGTGGTATAAGATTATTCAAGAGGTTGCAAAAGAGTGTAGTGCAAAATTGATCTTTGTTAATCGTGTTGGATTTGAAGACGGTCTTGGTTTTTGGGGTGGTAGTTGTGCTTTAGAGAATGAGGGCACTATAAAAGAGAAGCTTAGTAAATTTGAAGCAGTTATAAAAACTGTAGAGATTTAAGGAAATATATGAAAATCGCAATTATGGGTGCAATGCCCGAAGAAATAGCTCCAATTTTAGAGCGTTTGGATGATGTCCAAGAGGTTAATTATGCAAAAAACAAGTACTACAAGGCAAAGTATAACAATATTGATGTTGTAGTAGCTTATTCTAAAATAGGGAAAGTCTTTTCAACATTGACAGCAGCTACAATGTTGCAAATATTTGCCTGTGATGTTTTACTTTTTACAGGTGTTGCCGGTGCTGTTAATGATGAATTGAAAATTGGTGACTTAATTGTTGCAACTAAACTGCCTCAGCATGATCTTGATATAACTATATTTGGTCATCCATATGGTTATGTTCCAGAAGGAAGTGTTTTTGTTGAGACAGATCAAGATCTAAGAGCATTGGCTAAACTTGTTGCCAAAGAGATGGATATAGATATCAAAGAGGGTATTATTGCTACAGGTGATCAATTTATTGCTTCTCAGGAGCGTAAAGGCTTTATTGCAGATACTTTTCATGCTGATGCATTAGAGATGGAAGGCGCAAGTGTTGCTGTAGTATGTGATGCTTTGGATGTGCCTTTTTTCATTCTTCGTTCTATTAGTGACTCAGCAGATATGGATGCAAGCTTCAACTTTGAAGAGTTTGTAGAGAGCTCAGCAAAAATCAGTGCTGAATTTTTAATGAAAATGGTAGATAAGTTGGCTAAGGTATAATGGGCGTTAAACTTTCCAAGAAAATAATGTCAAAACTGGGTAAAACAAATGCCGAGTTTGAACTTATAGAAGAGGGTGATAAGATACTTGTAGGACTCTCTGGTGGTAAAGACTCTTTGACAATGATTCATGCAATGAAAGAGCAGCAGCGTCGTGCACCTTTTGATTTTGAGTTTTTGGCAGTGACTATCAGCTATGGAATGGGTGAAGATTACTCAAACCTTGCAGCACACTGTAAGGAGTATGATATTGCTCACATTATTCATGAGACACAGACGTATGAGCTTGCAAAAGAGAAGATCCGTAAAAACTCTTCATACTGCTCTTTTTTCTCACGTATGAGACGTGGATATCTCTATTCTGTTGCAAAAGAGCATGGGTGTAATAAGGTAGCGCTTGGTCATCATATGGATGATGCAGCAGAGAGCTTTTTTATGAACTTTATCTACAATGGTCAGATGCGATCTTTGGCTCCAAAATATAGAGCTGAGAATGGTTTAATAGTCATTCGTCCCTTGATTCAGTTGCGGGAAAGACAGCTGCGTGCATTTGTGGTTGATAATGACATTGAAGCTATAGGTGATGAAGCGTGTCCTGCAATGCGTTTTGATATTAAAGCTCCTCATGCAAGAGAGAATACCAAACAGATGTTAGCAGAGATGGAACGGAAGTTTCCAGATCTCTTTACCTCACTCAATGCTGCATTTAAAAATATTTCTGTTGAGAGTTTTTTTGATAAAGAGAAGTTTTCTACCAAGTTCTGAAAATTCTTGAAGTAGCTCTGCTTTTTCAAAAAACTTCTGTTAGGTAAGTGCCAGACCATAATAAATGTCATAATTTAATGAAAAGAGAAGTTATAAGATGCAAGGCAAAAGTTTGAAAGAACTACTGGTAGTTTTAAGAACTTTTAACGCAGTCAGCTTGTGACTT
>JAMOSE010000168.1 GCA_027063215.1 Sulfurimonas sp.
ATTATCTTCTCCAAAACATAATCTTTTAGCCGTGTACCAGTTCGCTATTGCTTCATCATTATAATGGTATTCCTGTTGCGTTAATGGAATGACACTATTTCTAAGTTTGGAGCGGATGATTCCCATGATGATGAAGCTTATCAAAAGTGTTGCTCCGGCGATAAAATAGTCATACAAATACCATGCCACCAATGTAAGTAAAAGTATAGTAAATCGTAAGATAAATGTTATGGCTTTTGCAAGAAAACGACACTTTCGTGAATGTAGCTTTGGTGTTGGTTCTATAAAATTAATATAATTACTATTCATAGAGATATTATATCAAAAAATAGAGTTTTCTTTAAAAAATTATAGATACTAAAGTACCTTTAGTCAAATTAGCTAAACTTTCTTGATAAAACTTGCAACTATTAACTTTTTTTGCTAAAATTCTATAAAAAATTAAAAGGATTATGAAAATGGCTAAACATCAATTTCAAACAGAAGCAAATCAAATATTACAATTAATGATTCATTCACTCTATTCAAACAAGGAGATATTTTTACGTGAGCTTATCTCAAATGCATCCGATGCACTTGACAAGCTTAATATGTTAGTTTTAACAGATGAGAAATATAAAAGTGTTAAGTTTGATCCGCGTATTGACATTAAACGCGATAAAGATGCAAAACTCTTAACTGTTGCAGATACAGGGATTGGGATGAATGAAGAGGATCTTATGAATAACCTCGGAACGATCGCAAAATCTGGAACAAAAGCATTCTTAGAGAACTTAACAGGGGATCAAAAAGTTGACTCGCATCTTATCGGTCAGTTTGGTGTCGGTTTTTATGCTGCATTTATGGTTGCTGACAAAGTAGAAGTGATCACGAAAAAAGCAGGAGAAGAACAAGCTTACAAATGGGTCAGTGACGGAAGCGGTGAGTTTGAGATCGAGCCGGCTGAGAAAGAGGGACATGGTACTGAGATCATCTTACACCTTAAAGAGGGTGAAGAGGAGTTCTTAGAAGAACACCGTATTGAATCTATTGTTAAGAAGTACTCTAACCATATTCCATTCCCAATCTTTATGGACAAAGAGAAGTTTATACCTGCAAAAACAGATGATGATGGAAAAGAGATCGAGCCAAGTAAAACTGAGATCGAAAATGTGCAGATTAACTCTGCAAATGCACTTTGGACACTCTCTAAGAGTGAGCTAAAAGATGAGGATTATATCTCATTTTATGAGTCTTTGGCACACTCAAATGAAGAGCCACTAAAATGGATGCACCATAAAGCTGAAGGTGCGATAGAGTACACAACACTCTTTTATATTCCAAGCAAGGCACCAATGGATATCTACAGAGTAGATTATCAGCCAGGGGTAAAACTCTACATTAACCGTGTCTTTATTACAGATGATGATAAAGAATTGATGCCGACATATCTGCGTTTCTTACGTGGTGTGATTGACTCAAAAGATCTACCATTGAATGTAAGCCGTGAGATCTTACAATCTAACCCTGTAATGGCAAAAATCAGAAATGCATCGGTGAAAAAAGTGCTTTCTGAACTTGCGAAGATGATGAAAAAAGAGCCAGAAAAATATGATACTTTCTATAAAGAGTTTGGAAATGTTCTTAAAGAGGGGCTTTATAATGACTTCGCAAACCGTGAGAAGATCTTAGAGCTACTCAAGTTTCATACACTCAACTCTGATGAAATGGTAACGATAGAAGAGTTTGTTAAAAATGTAGATGATGAGAAAAAAGAGATCTACTACCTTGCAAACAAAGGTTCTGTAGATATGCTCAAACACTCTCCTCTTTTAGAGAAGTTTAAAGCGCGTGGTATTGATGTGCTGCTTTTAAATGAAGAGGTAGATACTATCATCTTCCCAATGGTAACAGAGTATAAAGAGTACAAGCTTATTCCTGTTGCAGATGCTAAATTTGAAGAGAGTGAAGAGGAGAAAAAAGCCAAAGAAGAACTTGCAAAAGAGTTTGAAGGACTTGCAAAAGAGTTTAAAGAGACACTTGGTGATGCAGTAAAAGAGGTAGCTGTAACTACTGAGCTTACTGACTCTCCGGTAGCACTTAAGATTGACAAAGATGATCCGGCATTTATGATGGCACAAATGATGAAACAGATGGGTCAAGCCGGTGATGTAGAAGAACCGGCACCGATTTTAGAGATCAACCCTAAACATGAGTTAATTGCGAAGCTCAAAGAGTCTAGTGATCAAAATCTTATTGAAGATGCTGCACATGTTCTTTTTGATCAGGCAAAACTTTTTGATGGTCGTGAGATCGATGATACGGCAGAGTTTGCTATGAGACTTAATCGTATAATGGCAAAAGCTTTATAAACTCCTAGAATGGGTGCATTTGTAGCACTCATTCATTTTTTTTGATAAAATAAAAATTTTATTTACTTTTAACACCGAAATATGATATCTTTATCATATGTTTAACAAATTCCAGTTTTTTAAAAAAGAACAAATTCTCAATCAAGACAAAAATAATATCGAACTTTTTAGAAAGCATGCAGTAGAGATCTACAATGAGCTTTGTAAAGACAAGTTGGCACATTTAAAGATTGATGACTATATTTATGATACATCTATAGCTGTTGATGAGCTTGGATTAGATGAAGATTTAGTGAATCAGTTAGTTGATGATTATGTGGCACAGATTATCAAAGCTACAATTGTATTTGATGATTATATGGAAGTTCTACAGGACTCAAAAAATAAAAAAGTAACATTAGACTATACTCCTTTCAGAGAACTTGCACATAAAAATTTAGGTGTTGCACGAAATCTGCGTATTCGTGATGCTGAGAAACTTCTTTATGAATTAATGAAAAAAAATGATTTAGAATATTTGTTTTTATGTTTGGAAGCCTTGAAAGTTTCTGCAATAAAACTACGTCCACAATGTGCATATGATACGTTAAAGTTGATTGAAGTGAAAAATTTTCTCTCGTAAGGAATTAAAATTAATTTTCTCGAAGAGAATGTGAAATTTTTTCAAGTTTCCCTTTTGGTTTTTTGATAATTGTTTCTTTCTCTTTGTCTGCTGGCAAGGCAAAGGCAAGAAGTATAAAAATGAAAGAAAAAATTATTCCTCCTAAAATACTTAGAATTACTTTTAATTTAAAATCATTCATTTTTTACCTTTAAGCAGCTTTTAAGAGCTCTTTTCCTGTTCACTTGTCATATAGATCCAATATTCTTTGTGTGTGTAACCTTTATTTAAAAAGAAAAATTGAAGTATCGCTACTCTATAAAGTGTAATAAGCATTTTTGCATAAGGGATAAAGAGACTTAAGCTTATTAACATAGGTTGTTCTTTTTCACCTTTTGACTCTATCATCTCTTGCATACCAATATTTTTGCTTAGATAAAGTCCAAACATTATGGAAAGTACAAAATTAAGAATAAGTCCCAAAATCATATATGCAGTAAAATCTTGTTCATACATACCAGCTATCATAATTATTAAATCCTTTTTATTTACTTAATAGGGTATTTTATCTAAAAAGATATGAATTAAATATAAGAGATGAAGATTTTTTTTAGCCTATGTAACCAAAAGGGAACAATTCTATAATATTAAAAAAAATTAAAGAAGAAAAACTTTCTTTAAACATCTTTGTACTATACTAACTTTACAAATTATGAATAAAGGTAATTTTATGGAAACTAACCTCGTAATGGAGGGTATAAAATTTATGTTTTTGGGAATGGGAACAGTGTTCTCATTTTTAATAATCATGATATTGTGTATGAATGCAATGTCGAAGGTTATACATAAATTTTTTCCCGAGCCACAACCAAATACAGATGCACAACAATCAGGTGCATTAAAAGATAAGAAAAAAATTGTTGCAGCAATTACAGCAGCAATTATACACCACAGACAAGGTTAAGGATTACAATGGCTAAGAATAAAAATGTAAAAAAGAAATATATAGATGTAATGGATACCACTTTTAGAGATGGTTTTCAGTCAGTTTTTGGTGGGCGTGTATTGATGAATGACTTCTTTCCTGCAGTTGAAGCAGCAAAAATGGCTGGTATCACTCACTTTGAGTTTGGTGGGGGAGCTAGATTTCAATCTCTTTATTTTTACTTAAGAGAAGATGCTTTTGAAATGATGGATAAGTTTCGTGAAATTGTTGGACCAGATGCAAATCTTCAAACATTGGCTCGCGGTGTAAACACAGTAATGCTAGATACGGGTTCAAAAGAGCTTATTGATCTACATGCAAAAATGTTTAAAAAGCATGGAACAACGACTATTCGTAACTTTGATGCATTGAATGATGTTGAAAATTTAAAATATTCTGCTGAAAGAATTAAACATTATGGTTTAAAACATGAGGCGGTTGTTACAATGATGGATTTACCACCGGGATGTCATGGTGCACATACTGTTGAATTCTATGAAAAGACACTTCGTGATATTTTAGACAGTGGTCTTCCTTATGATAGTATCTGTTTTAAAGATGCGAGTGGTACATCAAATCCTCAAAAAGTTTTTGAGACTATTAAAATGGCAAGAAAACTTTTAGGAAAAGATACACACATTCGTCTTCATACACATGAAACAGCAGGTGTTTCTGTTTCAGCATATATGGCTGCACTTGAAGCAGATGTTGATGGTATTGATATGGCAGCAAGTCCAGTAAGTGGTGGAACAAGCCAACCGGATATTTTAACAATGCTGCATGCAACAAAAGGTATGAATTTTGATCTTGGCGGACTTGAAATTGGCAAGATTTTAACATATGAAAAAGAACTTCAGGGATGTCTTGAAGATTATTTTATGCCACCAGAAGCGACAATGGTATCTCCGATTATACCATTTTCACCAATGCCAGGTGGTGCACTGACTGCAAATACTCAAATGCTTCGTGATAACGGCATTATGGATAAATTCCCTGAGATTATTGCAGCAATGCAAGAAGTTGTGGAAAAAGGTGGTTATGGTACTTCTGTAACACCGGTTTCACAATTCTATTTTCAACAGGCACTTAACAATGTAATGCAAGGTCCTTGGGAAGCAATTGCTCCAGGATATGGACGTATGGTGTTAGGGTATTTTGGTAAAACTCCTGTTGCTCCGGATCCTGAAATTGTAAAAATAGCTTCAGAAAAATTAAATCTTTTGCCAACAACTGAAAAAGCACTTGATTTAGCTGATGCAGATCCTGCAAAATCTTTAGAGAGTTGGATTAACAGACTTAAAGAAGAAGAAATTGAAATTACAGAAGAAAATATTTTTATTGCAGCAGCATGTCAAGACAAAGGTATCGAGTTCCTTAAAGGAAACGGTGAATTAAATGTACGTAAAAAATCCGAAATGGAAGCAGATTGTAAGGGAGAGAAAAAAGAGATGAGTGGAAATTATACAGTAGTAGTAGATGGTCAGAAGTTTAGTGTTCAGGTTGCTGAAGGTAGTGGTGATGTTCAAGTAGTAGCAGTAGATGGTGAAGCAGCAGTAGCAGCACCAACACCAAATGCACCAGCAAGTGACGGTGTTGAGATTAAAGCACTTCTTCCGGGTAATGTTTGGAAAATTGTAGCTAATCCGGGTCAGAGTGTAAATGATGGTGATGTAATTATGATCCTTGAGTCTATGAAAATGGAGATCGATGTTGTTGCACCTACAGGTGGAGTTCTCAAAAGTATTAACGTTGCTACAAATGACAAAGTTGTAGAGGGTCAAGTCGTAGCAGTTATAGGATAATCAATGAAAAATATTGTACTTAAATTACTTGCTGCTTTCATGCTTTTTGCATTTGCATTTTCTGCAAACGCAGCAGCATCTGAACATGCAAGTGTAGAAAAACAATCTTCAACACACAAAGAAGAAAATTATCAATCAAAGCCGTTTGGTGAAATGATTTCAGGTTTTTTAAAATCAACAGGTATTGTAGCGCTTGTTAATCCTCGTGAAGATGAGATGAGCGCTACAGGTAAGCCTATGAGTGATTTTCATAAAGGTCTTGGTCGTGTGATCATGATCTTTGTAACATTTTTACTTTTTTGGTTGGCTATTGCTAAAGGGTTTGAGCCACTGCTTCTTTTACCAATTGCTTTTGGCGGGCTTTTAGCCAATATTCCAGTTGCCGGAATAGCCGGGCATCATGGATTTTTAGGTGTTATTTATCAAATGGGTCTTTCAAATGAGCTCTTTCCTATTATTATATTTATGGGTGTTGGTGCGATGACAGACTTTGGTCCTTTGTTGTCAAATCCTAAAACAGCACTTCTTGGTGGAGCTGCTCAGTTTGGTATTTTTGGAACATTAGTTGGGGCTATGGTACTTTCACAAATGGGTTTTGTTGATTTTACATTACAGCAAGCATCAGCGATTTCAATCATTGGTGGAGCGGATGGTCCGACATCAATCTTTATTGCAACAAAACTTGCTCCTGAGTTACTTGGTGCGATTGCAGTTGCTTCTTATAGTTATATGGCAATGGTTCCAATTATTCAGCCTCCGATTATGAAAGCATTAACAAATGAAGCAGAGAGAAAAATTAAAATGACTACACTACGTCATGTGTCTCGTTTAGAAAAACTGATCTTCCCGATCTTGGTTCTTTCTCTTGCTATTTTAGTATTACCAGAATCTACACCACTTATTGGTGCGTTTATGTTTGGTAACTTCTTAAAAGAATCAGGTGTTGTTGAGCGTCTTAATGATACGCTTCAAAATGCACTTATCAATATTACAACGATCTTCTTAGGTCTTGGTGTTGGTTCTAAACTTGCAGCGGATCAGTTCCTTGTTCCTGAGACTATGTTTATTATGGTTCTTGGTATTATTGCATTCTCTGTTGGGACTGCAGCAGGTGTTTTGATGGCTAAAATTATGAACCTTTTCCCAGGTCATAAAATTAATCCACTCATTGGTTCAGCTGGTGTATCAGCAGTTCCTATGGCAGCGCGTGTATCAAATAAAGTTGGTATGGAATATGACAGAACAAATATGCTTCTAATGCATGCAATGGGTCCAAATGTTGCAGGTGTTATTGGTTCAGCAGTTGCAGCTGGTGTCCTTATCTCTCTTTTTCAATAA
>JAMOSE010000169.1 GCA_027063215.1 Sulfurimonas sp.
ATAACACCATGACTCTTTGTTTTATCAATAAATCCATCTGCACCAAGAACTTCAGCTTCACGTTTATTATTGTCCCCTGTCATAGAAGAGTTTACAATAATTGGAATATTTTTTGTAAGTGGATTTGCTTTAAGGAGCTTTACAACGGTAAATCCCGACATTTCAGGCATCTCAATATCTGTAATAATTGCCGGTATTTTGTTGATTTGTGTTTCATTGAGTGCATTAACATAATCAACAAGTTTTTTCCCATTATCAAAGAGTTTCATATCAATGTTTGCTTTGCCAAAGAGTTGAATAAGATGTCTTTGTGCCGTTTTTGAATCTTCTGCAATAAGAACGGTTCCAAAACGGAGTTTGTCTGGAATATCAATATTATTAAGCTCTTCAATATCTTTATCAACATCAATTAATGCTTGAGGAAGAACATCAGCGAGCAGTTTCTCATAATCTAAGATAAGACAAAGTGAACCATCTTCAAGACGTGTGTCATTCATAACAACACCATCTTCTTTAAGACGATAGCTATCAGGTGCATGCATCTCATTCCAGTTTTTCTTAATAACTCTATAGGCTGACATTATGCGTAAACCTATAATTACACCGTTAAAATCGCAGATTAAAATATTAGAACGTCCTATCTCTTCTCTTGAGAGTGTTACTCCAAGCCATGCAGGAAGATTTAAAATAGGAATTTGTAATCCACGTAAAATAATTGTACCTTCTAATAAAGGGTGAGGAGAAGGTATTTGTGTCAGAAAATGATTTCTTGATTCGACAACTTCTCTTGTTTTAAAGACATTTATAGCATAATATGCAGAGTCTTTTTTTTCACTTACACGAAAAACTAAAAGCTGTAATTCATTGTTTTTTGCCAGGTTTGTAGCTGCATCAACATTATCTAAGACAGACATTAAATACCTTTTTGTTAAATATCTCTTAATAGTACCAGAAATAAAATGAAATATGCTTGAATATTAGCTATGAAATGTTAAAATAAATATATTTATTCTGATTTTTATAAAAAGGTATTATTCCGTGAGAGTATTAATTTATTTATTTTTAACTTCACAACTTTTGTTCAGTGCGGTCTATTATTCAAAAGTTGAACCCTATAAAGTTAAAAAATTATCTTCAAGTGTTAGCGGCGAAGTTCTCTTTACTTATGAGAATCAAGTTGGAAAACGACTTACAAAAAAACCTTTTATTATTATTGATTCTGAAATAGATAGAGCTGAATTAATAGATGTTGATAAAAAACTCAAAAGTTTAAGAAACAGTCTTGCACTTAATGAAAAAGTATTAAAAAACCTTTCTGCTGTGTTAAAGAAAAAGAAGGCTAATTTTAAGCGGACAGAATCGTTAAAAATAAAATCACGTATTGATAAAGATAGAGAATTTTATGATTTAATAGCGAGTGAAAATGCATTTATTACGACGCAAAAAGAGCTTAATTCTCTAAGTAATTCTATAGCAGATTTAGAGTTGCGTCGTGTAAAACTACAAAAAAGTATACGTGATAAAAAAGTTTTGGCAAATGGATATTTACTCTATGCTATAAATGTACAAGAGGGTGAAGTTGTTAATATTGGAACACCACTTGCACAAGTTGCTGATATTTCTAAAGCTTTGTTGACGATATATGTAGATGATCATGAACTTGAGAATATTAAAAATAAAACAATTTATATTAATGACAAAAAGACGGATTATAAAATATTGAGAATTTTAGATATTGCAGATAGTGTAAATATATCAAAATACAAGGTTCAAATTGCAATTCAAGCCCCAAAAGTTTTTTCAAAACTGGCTAAAGTTGAATTAAAAGAGGATAGAGATGAAAAGTAGTATTACGGCATGCCCGCTTGATTGTTATGATGCTTGTTCTATTGTTTATGATGAGGGAAAGCTTCGAGCATTTAAAGATGGGCATACACATGGATTTTTATGTCCGCATATGAACCATTATAAGCGTCATTTACGTATAACAACACCTCGTTATAAAGGTCAAGCAATTACAATGGATGCAGCTCTTGAAAAATTAAAAGAGATACTTGATGCAAATCTAAAAAGTGAAACGCTACATTACAGAGGCAGTGGTAACTTTGCTTTAATGCAGGGGGTTACTGATCATGTTTTTGCACAGATGGGAACATATCTTACTAATGGATCTTTATGTGATGGAGCAGGTGAGGCCGGAATCATAGAGGGTAGAGGAAGCAATAAAAATATGCCGCTCTCAGAGATCGCAAAATCTGAAGTAGTTGTTTTTTGGGGAAGAAATCCGCATGTGACATCTTCACACCTTTTACCACTTATAAAAGATAAGACTATAATTGTAATAGATCCTGTAAAAACGAAGATTGCCAAGATGGCGGATCTCTATATTCAGATCAAACCGCATACAGATATCTTCCTTGCAATGCTGTTATATCGTTTTTTGCATATAGAAGATAGTTGTGATGATGCATTTTTACAAAAGTTTGCAAGTGAACATGAAGAGTATTATGAACTTACACAAACCATACGTATTAAGGCAATACTTGAAGATATAGGTATGACACTCGGTCAGATTGGTGACTTTTTGCATCTTGTCGTTGGGCATAAAACAGCTATTGTTTGTGGTGTCGGAATACAAAAATACAGAGATGGTGCAGATGTAATGCGTGCTATTGATGCTTTGGCTGTCGGGCTTGGTCTTTTTGGTAAAGAGGGTTGTGGTGTTGCATATCTTGGGGATTCAAAAGAGGCAATTGCAATGCCTTTTGATACGAAAAAAGCAAAAAAAGTCTCAAAGGTAAATACTCCTTTTGATGAATTTAAAACTGTTTTTATCCAAGGAGCAAATCCACTTGCACAGATGCCGGATTCTAATCGTGTAGAAGATTCTTTAGAACATGTAGAAAATATTGTCTATTTTGGTCTTTATGAAAATGAGACAAGTGCAGTAGCTGATTTGGTAATTCCTGCAAAAACTTTTTTGGAAAAAGAGGATATTCGAACATCCTACTCACATAATGGAATGATGATGATGCACAAACAAGTGGAGAGTGAAATTGGGATCTCTGAGTATGCGTTAGCTGCATATCTTGCAGAAATTTATAGTATAGAACTTCAAAGTGAGACAGCATATCTTGAACATTTTAAAAATCATGGTGTTGTGAAGATTGATGGAAGTTTTGAAGTGGAAAATCGTCAAACTATTCCTTATAAGGATGGTTTTGACACGGATGATGGTGATTTTGTTTTTCTTGAGGAGTTTGAAGTACCACAAAAGGTGCAAGAGGATGAATTCTATCTTATAACACCAAAATTTCCAACTTCTCTTAATTCTCAGTTTTATAGAAATGAAAATGTATATATGCACTCTTCCCTTGGCTTTAGAGAAGGTGAGCGTGTTAAACTTCTCTCTAGCAGTGGTGAAGTGGTTTTACCTGTTAAGATCAATGATGATCTTCGTAACGATTGTATAGTTATATACAGCGGCACACCGGGAGTTAATAACTTAACAAGTTCAAAGCACTCTTATGAGGGTAAAAATGCAATCTATCAAGAAAATTTTGTCAGAATTAAAAAAATAAATTAAAAGGATAATTATGAACATTCAAGAATTGGATCAAAAATATGTACTACCAACGTATGCACGTGCAGCTGTAGAGTTTGTCAGAGGTGAGAATGCAACACTGTTTGATGCAGATGGGAAAAAATATATAGATTTTACATCGGGTATTGGGGTTGTTTCTGTTGGTCATGCAAACAAAAGAGTTGCAGATGCACTGTGTGAGCAGGTAAATGCCATTACTCATATCTCCAATCTTTATTATATTGCTCCGCAGGCAAAGGCTGCACAAAAAGTTGTTGAAGCAAGCGGTTATGATATGCAGTGTTTCTTTGGAAACTCAGGAGCAGAGGCAAATGAGGGTGCTATTAAAATAGCACGTAAACATGGTGAGCGTGACGGCGAGATCAAACGCTATAAAATCATTACACTCAACCACTCTTTTCATGGTCGTACAATTACAACCGTAAAAGCAACAGGTCAGGAGGCTATGCATAACTATTTTGGTCCATTTCCTGATGGGTTTGTCTATGCAGATGGTATTGATGCGATCGAGAGTCTGCTTGATGATCATACTGCGGGTGTTATGATTGAACTGATTCAGGGTGAGGGTGGTGTTGAACCACAGGATAAAGAAAAAGTACAAAAACTTGCAAAACTTTTAAAAGAAAAAGAGATTCCGCTGATCGTAGATGAGGTACAAACAGGTTGTTATCGTATTGGTGCGTTTACTGCTTCACAGGCTTACGGAATTGAGCCTGAGATTATTACACTCGCAAAAGGTGTAGGTGGAGGTGTGCCGGTTGGTATTGTAATGACAACGTTAAAAGAAGTTCTTGCAGCAGGTGATCATGGTTCGACTTTTGGAGGAAATTATCTTTCAACTCGTGCTGTATGTGAAGTTGTTGATATCTTGAATGAACGTAAAGAGAGCGGTGATTTAGAGATTACTTCTTTAATGTTTAACAAAGCGTTAGAGGATTTTTATAAAAAACATCAAGATATTTTTATACAAAAAGTAGGTATTGGCATGATGTGTGGTTTACGTGTAAAAGATGCTGAGACTTTGAGTAAAATTATTAATAATGCAAGAGATAATGGAGTTATGGTACTTAAAGCAGGACGAAATACACTTCGTTTCTTACCACCGCTTACAATTACAAAAGAGGAAATTGATGAAGGCTTCAAAGCTCTCACTGCTGCTGTTTCTGGGCTCTAATCTTATAGCTAATGAAAATAATGCAAGTTTAGATGCATATATTTCCAAGTATAAACAGAGTGAATTTGAATATGATTATCAAAAGAATAGGGCAGAGAGTCTTCAGCTTCGTGATTCATGGATAGCACCGATAAAGATAAACTACTCCTTGTCACGTTCTAAACCTTATACAAAAGAGCAACAAAACGAGACAGCTGCCATTCGAATAGATCAGCCAATATTTCAAAGTGGTGGGATCTATTATGGTATAAAATTTGCAAAAATGAGTCGTCTGTATGCTGATTATAGTATAGATGTTGCAAAACGCAAGATGATTAAAGATACGGTAATGCTCTTAATGCAGATAAAGCAGACAGAACTCAAAGAGAAGAAACAGAAACTTCTTATAAAAAATTCAGAGATAAATCTTGCACAAAAGCAAGAAGAGTATCTTAATGGTCAGCTAGATTCCGGTTTTTTAGACAATGCAATTATTCAAAGAAATATAGTTATTCAAACCCTGTATGATATACAAACAGCCAAAGAGAAACTGCTTACTCAGTTTCATATGCTGAGTGATCTTGATTATAAAACAGCACGCATACCCTATCTTGACTATTTAACACCTGATGAATTTATACAGCATAATATTGTGCTTAAGCAACGAGATGCTGAGATCCAAAAAAACAGATATGCTAAAAATGTTCGTATCGCAAAGTATCTTCCTCGTGTTAATATAACAGGAGGGTATAATTGGAGTAAAAGTACTGGACAGCAGTTTTATGCAGGTGAAAAATTCTTTGACAACTCTAATGAGTTAGGATACTATGACTATGGTTTTCGTGTAAATCTTCCTTTAGATATCAATACTTTTAGAGATATAGAATCTGCAAAAGTAGATTATTTGAAGGCACAGGTTCTTAAAAAAGACAAACAAAGAGAACTGCAGGCTCTTTTTAAACAGGTAATGCATAATATTCACAATTTTGATAAGAAGATCACTCTTTCAGATGAAAATAAAAAGCTTTATGAAAAACTTTTACGTGATACAAAAGAGTTGTATGCTGCAGGATATAAAACACAATATGATGTAGATACTTTAAAAAATTCTTTAGAGATACAAAATATAGATACAAAAATATATGCCATAGATAAACAGTTAGAGTTGTTAAATCTTTATGAGATGTATGTAAATAGTGGAGAGTAGATGAAATTTAGCAAATATATGACAGAGTGGCTTTATGGTGAAGATGGTTACTATGCGACTTATAAAAATATCGGAAAAGAGGGTGATTTTTATACAGCCGTAAGTACAAGTAAGTTTTTTGGCGGAACTGTTGCCAAGCATATTATTGCTTTGGTGGATGAGGGATTTTTAGCTAGTGATGCAACGATCTGTGAGATCGGTGCACATCATGGTTATTTCTTAGCAGATGTATGTGAGTTTATCTATACGCTTCGACCTGAGCTTTTACACTCATTTAATTTTGTGATCATTGAGCGTTTTGATGATCTTCAAAAACAGCAGCGTGAATATTTTGCAGAGAGTTTTGGTGATATTGTCAAGATCACGCACTATAAATCACTCTCACAGATGCATGTCAAAAATGCATTCTTTATTGCAAATGAGATCTTTGATGCATTTCCTTGTGAGCTCTATTTTAAAGGAAAGACTGCACGAGTAGAAGATCATAATGTAGTGTTTGATCTTGATGATGTGTGGGTAGAGCAAAAGGCTAAAAAATATCATAAAGACAGAGGTGAGATAGCTGTAGGCTATGAAGCATTTGCAAAAGAGATGGCAGGAGCAGCTGAGCAGTTTGAGTTTATGAGTTTTGATTATGGTGAGATGCAGGCACGACCTGATTTTTCTCTGCGTATCTATACAAAACATAAAGTTATTCCTTTTTTCTTGCCTGAAGATGATGAAGATTATATTCCAAGAGAAACGCTCTATAAAAAGAGTGATATTACCTATGATGTAACATTTGAGCATGTCAAAGATGCTTATGAAGCAGCAGGTGTAGCGTTTGTAGAGTTTAAAGCACAGATGGTAGCACTTGTAGATATGGGGCTTTTAGAACTTTTAGAGATGTTGCAAAAAAATGCTGATGAGAAGATCTATAAACAAGAGCTTGAAAAAGCAAAGATCTTAATTTTACCCAACTTTTTAGGAGAGCGTTTTAAGATGATTCGATTTCGTAAAGTTTAGAGAGACGTTTAAAGTCCCTCTATCATTTTTATCAACTCTTCCGGACGATTAGAGTTTTTAATAGCATTCTCTTTTGTTATGGCATTTTTTTGTAAAAATTCAACAAGTTGCTGTGTCTGTGTAGTCATTTTTGTCTCTTGCTGATTTAGTTGCATTTGTGAATAGATTTGGTGTACTTTATCTTCGCGAATCTGATTTTGAATTGCTGGATTTGTAATAAGTATCTCATGTGTAGCGACTTTGCCTCCCCCTATGCGAGGAATAAGTGTCTGTGAAATAACAGCTACAAGTGATGAAGCAAGCTGTGCACGAATCTGTGCTTGTTCTTGACCACTAAACACATCAATGATACGGTTAATAGTACTTGGTGCAGAGTTTGTATGGAGTGTTCCAAAAACCAAGTGACCAGTTTCAGCAGCCGTAAGTGCAGCGCCGATAGTTTCTGCATCACGCATCTCCCCAATTAGGATAATGTCTGGATCTTGACGGAGTGAGTATTTGAGTGCTGTTGCAAAAGAGTTTGTATTGCTTCCGACATCACGTTGTGAAAAGAGTGATTTTATATTTTTATGAACAAACTCAACCGGATCTTCAATAGTAATAATATGACGACGTTCTGTTAGATTGATCTCATGAAGCATTGAAGCAAGGGTAGTAGATTTTCCTGAACCAGTCGGTCCTGTAACTAAGATAAGCCCTTTTTCTTTTTTTACCAACTCTTTAAAGACAGGAGGATTTCCATACTCTTCAAGTGTTGGAACCTCAATAGGAATCATACGAAATGCACAGCCTATCCCATAGATGGTACGATAGTAGTTGGCACGAAAACGGCCGATATCTTGAAGTTCAAATGAAAAGTCAAGTTCATTATACTCTTCAAATATTTTTTTCTGTTTATCTTCAATAAGAGAGTAAGCCATCTCTTCAATGTCATTTGCCGTAAGTACCGGAAGATTAAGTGCTCGGAGTTCTTTATCTATTCTGATTTGTGGTTCACTTCCTACAACAAGGTGTAAGTCAGAAGATTTAAAAGCCAAAACACTTTTAAGAAGTTTTTTAATGTCAAGTCTCTGTGGTGTTGCTACTGTTTCTTCACTCATATTATTATTCCTCTAATTTAAGTTTGTAATTTCTATATGTTGTACTGTACGCGTTAATTATGAATTATAAATGACACTTATTCAATAATTTTTGGAACGATAAAAAAGTCATCAGCACTCTTTGGTGCATGTTTGAGGATAGCTTCATGAATTTGAGGATTGCACTTAGGAGAATCTTCTCTTAGCGGTGTTGCTGCATCACTCATAGCAAAACTTGCATCGACATTATCGGTATTTAATTCACCAAGATTATCAACAAAACCAACAATTTCAGAGAGTTGTGCAATGATCTCATCACGTTTGTCATCACTGACTTGTAAATATGATAATTTTTCCAATCTGCTTAACAGTGCATTATCTACTTGCATACTTTAATCCTAATATATAATTTATTTTCAATTTATTTTAGAATTTTAACATAGAAACCTTATTTATTTGATGAAACTTTAACAAACTATGCGATAATATTATGAACTTTGAAAGATTGTATTGAAAAAAGGAATATATTTTGAGTTTAAAAGAAAATTTAGATATGGTAAAAGATGAGCTGAATTCTGAAGAGAAGTTTTTTGAAAAAGCTGTAGTTACTGAGCGATTTGTAAAAAAGTATAAAAAACCGCTTATCGGGGTTGTTATTGCTGTTGTTTTCGTTGTTGTGGGCAATCTTGCTTATGAGGCAAGTGAGCAGAGTAGAATTGAGTCTGCAAATGAAACCCTGGCAGTACTACAAAAAAATCCTCAAGATAAAATAGCCTTGGCAAAACTTGATTCTCTTTCTCCTACACTGTATGCCGTTTGGAACTATTCACAAGCAATAGTAGATAAAGATGTGGTAAAGTTAGAAAGATTAAAACATACAAAAGCATTAATCATTAATGATACCTCTGTATATGAAGCAGCAGAATTAAAAGGTGATAAAGATGCATTGAGTCGTTACTCTAAGAAGCAACAGGCAATATATAAAGATTTGGCAGTTGTTATGAGTGCTGTTCTTTTAATGGAAAATGGTAAACTTGATGATGCACATCAAAAACTTTCGATGATAGGGGAACAATCTTCTATGGCTCCTGTAGCAAAAGCTTTAATGCACTATGGAGTGAAATAAATTTTGAAAAAGTATATAGTTTTTGCATCACTTCTTGCAATTTTTTTGAGTGCATGTAGCACAAAAGAGGTCTATAAGCCTAAAAAAATTTCAGATGACTGGGAAAAAACGGCTTCGATGAATGAGCGTATCATAGATACATCAGATAATGTAGCACTTTTACAAAATCGTAAAGTACTCTCTCCAAATGGTGAATTAAATGTAACAATACCTCAAAATCAAAGAGTGATCTCACTGAGTGATGGACGTGTACTGAGTGCTTCGATTGATGGAAATATAACATTAACATCAGTAGATGATGGAGTGAAAAATTTTTTAAACCTAAAAAAAACTATTGCCGCAGCAAGTGTTCAAGATGATATTTTAGCGGTACTTTTTGCTAATGATGATATAGCACTGTACAGCATAGCAACACAAGAGCTTCTTTTTAAAGAACAGGGTGGAAAAGTTGTTGCGAATGATGCTCGTATTGTCAACCCTTTCTTTTTAAAGGATCTTGTTATTTTCTCAACACTTGACGGTAAAGTTATTATTGTCAATTCCAAATTAAAAAAGAGACTGCGTACTGTTATTGTTTCATCAGAGGATTATTTTAACAATGTGATCTATTTTAATATTGCAGATAATAAAATTCTTGCAGCAACTTCCTATAAGCTTTTGGCAATGGCACAAAAAGAGTTGCGTCAGAAGTATGAGATCCGAAATATTGTTTATGACGGTACACTTATGTATATTACTACAAAACAGGGAGAAGTAATTGCTTTGACACCGGATTTACAAGTCGATTCTAAAATTAAATTTCCTTTTGCTCACTTTCTTGGTATGATAGATTATAATGCAAAACTCTATATATTGGAAAAAGAGGGCTATATGATAGTAGTAGATAAAAAAACATTCGATTACTCTGTGCATGAGGTAGATCTGAATGATGGTTTTGTATTTGTTGGCGATAAAGTTTTTTATGTTGATGATGAGAAAATCTTCGTAAAATAATGTCTAATGAGTTAGAGGCTTTTATAGAGTATATAACTGTTACAAAAGCATTGTCAAAAAAGAGTGTGAAAGCTTATACAAGTGATTTGCTCTTTTTTGAAGAAAAACTACAAAAACCCTTGATTACAACAGATACTTTTATGCTTTTAAAAGCTTTGGAATCTTATGAAAATAAAAGAACACTCAACCGTAAACTCTCTGCAGCTAATGCATTTTATGACTTTTGTTACAAGTCACAATATCTTGATGAAAAAATAAAATTCAGACTTTCTAAAATTCCAAAATTGCTGCCAAAATTTCTCTCTTATGAGGCTGTTTTACAAGGACTTGAACTTATTGACAGATCGACTTGGATAGGTCTTCGTGATTATGCTTTGATTCTGTTCTTATATGCAAGTGGTGCACGTATTAGTGAGGCTCTTGAAATTTCTAAAAATGATATAGAGGGCGAGTGGTTACATATTCGCCATGCAAAGGGTGAAAAAGAGCGGATCGTACCTTTGGCTCCTGTAGCATCACATGCGATAGATGCGTATCTCAATGCAAGTAATTTTGATCAAGATCACCTTTGGTGTAATTATAAGGGTTCAAAACTCAGTCGTATATCTGCTTATAAGATAACACAAAAGTATCTTGGTGTCTCTCCTCATATACTGCGACACTCTTATGCTACGGCTTTGATTCGAGGGGGTGCAGATCTGCGTGTTGTGCAAGAGCTTTTAGGGCATGCATCACTGCTTACTACGCAGATATATACTCATATTCAAAAAGAAGATCTTAAAAATACAGTTACTGTTTATCATCCCATATCCAAGGAGTCTTTATGAAAATGAATAAAATCTTCTCAAAAGCTTTTTTAGATTCACTCTTCTTTACACAAAACAAATGGCATCAGCATGGAGTATTGCTGCATACTTTGCGTGTTGTTTACTATGCGCTCAAACATGGTGATTTTAAAATGTTGGCTGCTGCACTGCTGCATGATATAGGCAAACCTTTTGTGGCATTTAAAAAAGATGCAGAAGATTTTGAGTTTGATGAATGGAGTTTTACAGATCATGAGGAGATGAGTTATCAGATTATTAAAAAGTGGCCTTTTCTCAGTGACTATACAAAAAATCTGGTACGATACCATTATCTTATTCGTGATCTGAAAAAATCAAAAAAGGAGGATTTGCAAAGATATGCGCAAAAAAAACCTCTTTGGGATAGTTTGGATGATGATTTTAAAGAAGATTTACATCGATTTTTAAAATATGATGACCTTGGTAAAGGAAAAAAGAGAAGAGATTAACTCAAAAGGAGTATAATAAAAATATGAAAAAAATTGCACCAGTTTTAATAATAGTCGTAATCGTCGGTATCATTGTAGCCTTATTCCTCTCATTGGGAAAGGCACAGAAAATGGTTGTTATAAAAGAGGGAAATCTTCAAAAAGTACCTTTAAAGATGGAGCTTAATAAGTGTCAAGACAGTTTTTGCGGAATGGTAATTACTGATCTTACTTATGCTTCACAGGTTGTAGGTCCAGATGGAAAAACATGGTTTTTTCATGATCATGGTGATTTTGTAGAGTGGTTAAAAGACAAACCTTTTGAAAAAGATGCGGTTATCTGGGTGAGAAGTCGTGATAGCGATCGATGGATCGATGGACGTAAAGCATTTTATACGATCAATGAACTTACTCCTATGGGATATGGATTTGGAGCGTATGAGAAAAAAGGTGAAGGAATGATAGATTTTGAGACTATGCGACTGAAAGTGTTGCGTGGTGAGACTATGAAGGATCCAAAAATAAGAAAACAGCTGTTAGGTAAGTAATGGATACGGTAAATCTTCTTACGATTATTTCCATTGCTTTTTTAGGCTCTTTTGGTCACTGTATTGGAATGTGTGGTGGTATTGTTCTTGCATACTCTACCATCAAAATTGAACCGGCAAGCTCAAAAGTTTCAAAAACAGTTGCCCATCTGCTTTATAATTTTGGACGTGTATTTACCTATACGCTCTTAGGTGCTATTTTTGGTGCGATCGGTGGTGTAGCAACATTTTCAAACACTGCAAATGGTACACTCTTGATAGTGGCCGGAGTGATTATGATCTTAGCCGGTCTCTCTTTAATGGGGAAAATTAAATTTTTAACACTTATAGAACACTCCATCTCCTCTTCAAACTTTTATAAAAAATCATTTCAAAAGATACTGCACTCTAAATCTAATGTCAGTTTTTTTGTTTTAGGAATGTTAAACGGATTGCTTCCATGTGGTTTTGTTTACTTTTTTGCAATTACTGCTGCAAGTACGGCTAGTCCTCTGTATGGAGCGATTGTAATGTTCGTTTTTGGCGTAAGTACAATTCCTGCAATGTTTTCTCTTGGATTTTTATCTTCTTTGGCAAGTGCAACAAGCTTTCGAAATATGATGATGAGCCTCTCTTCAGTCGCAGTTATTTTATATGGGCTCTTTACCCTTTATAATGGATATGACTATCTTACAAATCCATTACGTACTATTTTACAGTGTCATTAAGAAGAGCGTTTCGATCCCTTGCTCCTTATGCTATAATAAATAAAAAAATAGAAGGCTAAAATGATGAAAAGCTCAATTGCTCAGAGCGTTAAATCTTTACCACCTCTTTCAAAAACAATTGCTGATATAAATAGAGTTTATGCTGATGAAGAAGCCGGTGTCATTGAATTGGCAAAAGTCATTGAACACGATCCTATGATCGTAGCAAATCTTTTAAAAGCTGCAAATTCTCCTTTGTATGGTTTTGGAAAAGAGATTAAAAATGTTACACAGGCTGTGAGCCTTTTTGGAATGAGTATGACAAGAAGTATTGCTCTTGGGAATGCAATTCGAAAACTTTTAAATGTGGATATGCAACCGTATGGGGTAACAAGTGAACAATTCGCTCAAATATCTTCGATGGAAGCTACTTTGATCAATCAATGGTACAAGCAGATAGATAAGCAAAAAGCCGAAACACTGTATCTTGCTGCTTTTTTGCAAGAGAGTGGTAAAATTTTAATAGCAAATGATGTAATAAAAGAGGATGAAGATATCAGCTTCCGATCTGAAATAGAGATGACAAAAAATATTGCAGAGGTTGAAAAATCTTATGTGGGTGTAACAAGTGCTGAGGTGACAGCTTTTATTTTTCAACATTGGGAGTTTGATCAAAAATTTGTTGATATGATTCGTTATTCTGATAATCCAAATGCTGCTCCACAAGAGATTAAAGAGTTTTCAACAGCATTGCATATTGTTAAGACTGCACTACCGATAGACAAACCGTTTAATGAGCATGCTATAAATTTTGCTTTGAGAAAAGCGAGAGATGCTGGGTATGATTATGAACTTTTAGAAGATGTGATAGATGATATGCTTGATATTATGGAGGCTTTATAAATGAGTAAAACAGTTACTGTTATAGATACATTTGGATTTTTCTTTCGCAGTTTTTATGCACTGCCACAACACCTTAAAAACAAAGAGGGTTTTCCAACTGGTCTGCTTACCGGTTTTACAAACTTTATCTCAACTCTACAAAAAGATCATGACAGTGACTATATTATTTTTGCAGTAGATTCTAAAGGGGATACTTTTAGAAATGAGATCGATGAAAACTATAAGGCAAATCGTCAAGCTCCGCCGCCAGAACTTACACAACAGCTCCCCGTTGCTATTGAGTGGATCAATAAAATGGGTTACAAGACACTCGGTGAGAGTGGTTATGAAGCCGATGATATTATAGCGACAATAGTCAAGTGTGCCAAAGAAAAAGGGTATAAGGTACGTATTGTTTCACATGATAAAGATCTTTGTCAACTTATAGATGATAATAATGTGGTCTTGGTGGATGCCATTAAGAAGAAGTATGTCAATGAAGAGGCATGCCATCTTAAATATGGTGTGACGCCAAAACAGTTTATTGATTATCAGTCCATTTTAGGTGATAGTGCAGATAATGTTCCGGGTGTTAAAGGGATCGGTAAAGTTGGTGCTGAAAAATTGCTCAAAGAGTATGGTGATCTCGATACGATCTATGAAAATATTGATGCTATTAAAGGGGCTATGCAAAAAAAACTGATCGCTTCAAAAGATGCAGCCTATATGTCAAAAGAGCTTGTTACTCTGCATCCGGATGTCTTTGAGTGCAGTGAGTTTGATTTTGAAGAGTATAAGATGGATATTGAAAATCCTTTTTTAAATATCTATGATGAGCTTGTCAAGTATGAACAAAATGCTATTTTACGAACACTGCATGCCAAAAATATGGTGAGTGATGAGAAAAAAGAGTCTGCTGCCAAAAAAGTAGAGGCAAAAACGCAAGAAGCATCACAAAAAATGCTTTTTGATGCAAAACTTCTTCTTGATGCCAAAGAGCTCTTTGATCTAATTGACAAGATTGATAAAGATGCTATAGTGGCTTTTGATACAGAGACAACAGGGCTTGATTATGAAAAAGATCATCTTGTCGGTTTTAGTTTCTGTTTTGATGAAAAAGAGGCTTACTATGTGCCTTTTGCACATTCGTATCTTGGTGTAGCTGATCAGATAGACAAAGAAGATATCAAAAAAGCGATAGCAAAACTTTTTGAGTATAAGATAGTAGGGCATAACATCAAGTTTGATCTGCATTTTGTGACACGCTTTTTAGCAGTAGAGATGCTGCCTATAGAGTCTGACAGTATGATTTTGGCTTGGCTTATCAATCCTGAGAGTGCGCTTTCACTTGACAAGCTTGCAAAAGCACTGCTTGGTCATGAGATGATAGCTTTTAAAGATACGGTTAAAAAGGGTGAAAACTTTGCTTCTGTTGAGCTTGAAGATGCAAGCAGATATGCTGCAGAAGATGCCCTTGTTACGTTAAAACTCTATAGACTCTTTTTAGAGAAGTTAAAATTGCAAAATGCCGATCATCTTATAGCTGAAGCAAAAGATGTTGAGATCCCTTTTATAGAGACACTTTTGGCTATGGAGCAAAGAGGTATAGAGCTTGATGTGAACTTTATGGAAGATTTTTTGGCTGAGGTAAAAGCAACGCTGGAAGATTTGACAAAAAGTATCTATGAACTTGCGGGAACAGAGTTTAATATAAACTCCACAAAACAGCTTGGTGTTGTTCTTTTTGAGACATTGGGACTGCCTGTAGGCAAAAAGACAAAGACAGGATACTCTACTGATGAAAAAGTTTTAAATTCTCTCAAAGACAAACATGAAATTATTCCTAAACTTTTAGAGTACAGAGAGGTGTATAAACTCTACTCAACCTATATTGAACCGCTTTTAAAGCTTGCTTTTGAAGATCAAGGGCATCGTATTCATACCTCTTTTGTTCAAACGGGAACAGCAACAGGAAGGCTCAGCTCAAAAAATCCAAATCTGCAAAATATCCCGACACGTACGCCACTTGGGGCAAAAATTCGTCAGGCTTTTGTAGCTGGTGAGGGTAAAAAGCTCATTGGCATTGATTATTCACAGATTGAGTTGCGTCTTTTGGCTCACTTCTCTGAGGATCCTACACTTGTGGATGCCTTTAGACATGACAAAGATATCCACCTCCAAACAGCAACAATTTTATTTGGCGAAGCAGAGGCAAAAGCAAAAAGAAATATTGCAAAAACAGTCAATTTTGGTCTGCTTTATGGAATGGGACAGAAGAAACTCTCAGATACGCTGGGTATTACTACAAAAGAGGCAAAAGCTATTATTGAGAAGTATTTTGAATCATTTCCAACTGTGAAAGCCTATTTTCGATCGATTGTAGATAGTTCCAAAGAGAAAGGATATGTAGAGACATTGCTTGGGCGTCGTCGCTATTTTGATTATGAGAGAGCTACACCAATGTTTCGTGCTGCTTATGAGAGAGAATCGGTAAATACTGTCTTTCAAGGCAGTGCAGCAGATCTTATTAAACTCTCAATGAACAAAATTCATAAAGTGATAGCAGAAGAGTCTCTTAACGCGACCATGCTACTCCAAATTCATGATGAGTTGATTTTTGAAGTTGATGCAAATGAGGCAGATGTTCTAGGAAATAGATTTAGAACAATTATGGAGGAGATTATGCAACTTCATATTCCGCTTAAAGCTTCTCTAAATATTGGTACAAATTGGAGTGAGTTAAAATAGTAATAAGTCAGTTCTCTTTGTTTGTCATTTTATAGATAAAACTAAAAACTTCAGCAACTGCTTTATACATTTCTGCAGGCACTTCTTTGTCTAACTCCACTTTAGAGAGCAATTCAAGGAGATCTTCATCTTTTTTGATGGGGATATCATTGTATTGTGCGAGTTCGATGATCTTTTGAGCAGTTTTGCCTTTTCCTTTGGCTGTGACTTTTGGTGCACGGTCTTTTTCTTTGTCATATTGCAGTGCAACAGCCTCTTTTTGTTTCATGCCTTTACCTCAAATCCAAGCTCAAGATCTTGGAAAGAATGTTGATAATTTTGCAATGCTGTATCTTCATTTTGTGGATCCAAAAATTGAATACTTTGGGGATAGAGACCAATTGCAAAGAGCTGCTCTTTAAGTAAAGGAATATTTTTTTGTAACAGATCCTGTAACTTTTGAGATTGGCATGTGATGTTGATATTGAGCTGATTTTTTTCAAAGAGTCCAAGACGCAGATCGAGTGTTCCATACTCTTTAAGTTTTAGGTTAATATCACAAAAAAATTTTTTATTTTTGGCTGAGTTTAGAGAGATATTTCCATCTTCAAGTGCATCAAAAGAGTAAGGGATGTAGAGTACAGATTTCTCTGAGAGATGTGAAAGTAGTTGGTAGTAGTCAATTTGCAAGGCAAGCTTGTCAAGATGTTTGGCTACCTCTGAAGAGTTTTGGGTTGTTGTACTTTGCAGTGTCTCTATACTTTTGTTGAGAGCAGCTTTGAGATCATTTGAGATCAGCTCTTTTGAAAGTGTAGTCTCTTTTAGTTTTGATTCTAAAAAAATACCTGAATTTTGAAACTTTTGTTTGAGTGTTTTATCATCTATCTGTTTGATATCTGTAAGCTTGTCAGAGAGAAGTGATTGTAGTTTGAGTAGATTTTTATCTTGTGTTTGTGTTTTTTGCATCAATGCTTCAAACTCTTTGAGTGTTGTTGTAATATTACCCAAGGATTTAAGCGTCGGATTGTTTTTTAGAAGCTGAAGAAGTTCCTGATTTTGAAGTTTTGAGTTCGTGGAATTTTTCAAAAGAGATTCTAACACAGATCCGAGGTCTTTACTCTTTTTGAGCATAGCCAAATCTTGCGGTGAGGCATCTTGAAGTACTTTTTTAAGAGCTTTATTGGTGTTTTGAAGAATGATATTTAAAGTTTTGTTGTTTGTGGTGTTTAGCTGAACCATAATAGAGAAAGTATAGCATTTTTTTTGTATAATTTTGAAAAAACAAAGGGTGGTTTATGGATAGCAAAGTAGAAAAAGTTTTAGAGAGTTGGCATAAACATTTTAGTGATGAAACAAATCAATATTCAGAGTATGAGCCTTCAGATATAGAATACTTTGTTGGATGTATGCTTTATAATCATTTTGCATTTTCAAAAGCTCATCATAATCTTCAAAAGATGGATTTAAGTTATGATTTTTTATCCTCTTGTGGGGACAAACTTTATGAAGAAAACAAAGATTTGATTGGGAGTATAGCATTTGAAACAGAAGAAGAGAAGTTGGAATTTTTACAAAACTATATAGAAGCGGCAAAAGCAAAATATACAAAGCCTGAACTTTATTTACTTGATAGACTCGATTATCATGTACGTGCAATGGCTGAGCGTTATGCAAAAAATGCGGATGTTCAACATATAAATTTTACAAATCCACTGTTAAGGAAATAAAGTTGAAAAAGTACCTTATTACTTCTCGTGAGTTTTATACAGATACACCGGCAGTTTTTCGTTCTGTTTTACAAGAACAGCTTCAAAAACATTTTCCTGATTTTGTACTTTATCGAGATAAACAAAACCCTCATTATGCTACACAGGCTGATCATTTTTTGGATGTTTGTAAAAATTTTCAGGGTTTAAAAGCATTTTTACATCAAGACTATCTTCTTGCAAAGAAACTTGGTGCATCTGGAGTGCATTTGACTTCTTCGCAGTTTGATGATATACCAAAGGCAAAAGAGTTGGGACTTGAGGTTATAATATCAACACATACATATGAAGAAGTCCATATTGCGGAGGCTATGGGTGCTGATTATGTGACATATTCACCTGTTTTTACAACACCCGGCAAAGGAGAACCAAAAGGGATTGCGGATCTAAAAGAGATCAATGCTATAACAGATATTGCTATATTTGCACTTGGTGGCATAATAAGCAAGAAAGAAGTTGAAGCAGTGCGTGAGAGCGGTGTTTTTGGATTTGCCTCAATACGTTATTTTCTATAAATTTTTGAAGATATTTTAAAGAATTAAAGAGTTATAATCTGTAAGTTATAAATTAAAGGAAAGAAATGGGTCTATTTTCAAAAAAGCGTCAAGCGTATGATTTTTCTTTTGTGGATGAAAAAATTAGAAATTTAAAGAATTTAAATATTTATATATCACCAGAGGAGAAGAATGATTTAGCTTCTGATGATGTTATGACAAAAATTAAGACTATTTTTGCGATTGAAGAGAGAGAAAATTTTTATTGGAAAGAGTTTAAAGATAATTATCCGGTAGCACTCTTTGCAGTCTTACCAAATCGTAAATTTATTGAGTGGAACAGAGATTTTGAAAATCTTACAGGCTGGAGTGCAACAGAACTTAAAAATGTGGATAGTGCAGGTAAAGTGCTATGGCCTATAAATCCAAAAGAGTGTAAAGTTTGTAAAATTGTAGGACAGTTTGATACAAAAGAGAGACGTTCTGGCTATGGAACAGCAGAACTGATAAATAAGGCAAATGAAACTATTCCCGTATTTGTTTATATAATTCCTGTTTTTAAAGATGGTGTGCTTGATAGAACTTATGGAATTATAAGAGACAGAAGAGAAGAATTTGCTCAGCGTAAAGTTTATTTGGAAGAGGCCATTATGCCACTTATTGAGCGGCTTGAAAGATTAGCTCAAAAAGAGTTTAAAGAGTTTGTAAATATTGAGAATGAAGATATTAAATTATTGGAAGCACCTGTAAATCAGATTATTTCGAATTTAAAAAATATTATAGGTGATATTGAAGAGGCTGCCAACAATATTAATCAAGATTCAAGTGAAACGAAAGAGTTGGTTGAGAACTCTTTAAATTGGGCTACAAATGATTTTCAATCAACACAAGAGACACTTATGGCGCGGGCAAAATCTCTTGATGAATCAACTGGTTCTATTGAAGAGATGGTAAATCTGATTAAAGATATATCAGATCAGACAAATTTACTTGCTTTAAATGCAGCTATTGAAGCAGCTCGTGCAGGTGAACATGGACGTGGTTTTGCTGTTGTTGCGGATGAGGTAAGAAAGTTGGCAGAACGGAGTCAAAAAGCTGCTGTTGAAATTTCATCTATTATCTCTATTGTAAAAGATTCATCATTTTCAATTGTTGAAGAGATAGACCATACAATTCAAGACAGTTCAAAACTTGTGACTATATTAAATGATATTAGCGAAAAAGTCAATTCAATGGAGAAATATATTCAAAATCTTCAAAAAGAGATGAAAGATTTTGAAATCTAAAAAGCTTTTTTAGCTTTTTAGTTTTCCTGCAAGATAACCGCTTGCAAAGCTCCATTGTAGATTATATCCTCCGCATGGGCCATCAAGGTTCATAACTTCTCCGCAGAAGTAGAGTCCGTCAATTAACTTACTTTGCATTGTTTTTGGGTTTATCTCTTTGAGGCTAATACCACCACGGGTAATCATTGCCAAACGAAAACCATCATGCCCATTAATTGTCAGTGGTGTCCACGCAAGTAGAGAGATGAGCTTATCTCGTTTTTTACCTTCTACTTTCTTATATTTCTCATCAGGATCAATTTTTGCAAGTTTAGATAGCTCACGTGAGAGTGCTTCAGGCAAGAGTGTTGTAAGCAGTTCTAAAACAGTTGTTTTATCTCTGTTTTGCATCTTTTTTTTAAAGTGCTCTCGAATTTGTTCTTCATTTTTTCCTTTTGTAAGATTAAGAAGCAGAGGAACTTCAGCATATTTTTTTAGTAGTGGCGTTATTTCTCTGGCAAAATCTAAAACTACAGGTCCTCGTATGCCCGAGTTTGTGAAGATAAGGTCTCCTTTTGCTCTTAGTTTTTTATGCTTTTTGATGGCAACTCTAAGTTCAACTTGTGCAATGGTATCTGCACGGCAATTTTTGACCCACTCCTCTTTTGTTTTGAGCGGCATCATCGCAGGGCTGAGTTCTGTTACTTTATGTCCAAGTTCACTTGCTAAGTTATAGCCATCCCCCTCTGCTCCAAGTACGGGGTAACCTAATCCACCGGTAGCAATGATGACATTTGGAGCAAGAAAAGTTTCGTTTTGTGTTCGTACTCCATCTATATGTTTTCCTGTAGAGAGAAGACGTGATACTTTTTGATTGCATTGTACTTCAACACCTACTTTTTGCATCTCTTTTTGCAAACCTTCGATAATTGTTGTGGATGAGTGGGAGGTTGGAAAGATTCGAAAACCATCGGGTGCATGTGTTTGAATTCCTATTTCTTTTAAAAATGCAGTGAGTTTTTGATGATCAAAAGTCTGCAGTGCATCTTGCATAAAGCGTCCATCTCTACCAAAACGAGCCATAAACTCTTCATTAGAAAGGGTGTTCGTCAGGTTACAACGCCCACCACCGGTGGCTTTGAGCTTTGCTGCTATTTGAGAGAGTTTTTCAAGAAGCAGTACTTTTTTGCCTTCTCTTGCTGCAACAATAGCCGCAATAATTCCGGCTGCTCCAGCACCAATTACAATAAGATCAAATGAGTTTTTCTTTATCATAAAGAAATTTTACTATAATTGCATTAATGAAAACATATTATGGAAATAGAGAGAAGTGTTATCGTTGCTACAGACCCAAAAGTTCTTGTATGTGTCAATACTTTTGTGAAATAGAAACAGAGACAAAGTTTGTTATATTGATGCACCCAAAAGAGTTTAAAAAGGTAAAAAACAATACGGGGCATTTTACACATCAGAGTTTGAAAAATTCGGAGTTATTTATTGGTATAGATTTCAGTGAGCATAAAAGAATCAATGAAATTATCGCTTCTTATGAGAGTTATATACTTTTTCCCTCACAAAATGCAGTTAATCTCACCCATACAAATCCAAAAAACAGTAAAAAACCTTTGGCAATTTTTCTTATAGATTCAACATGGTCCTGTGCAAAACCTATCTTTTATAAGAGTAAAAATCTACAAAATTTACAACATATGAGTTTTACTACAACAAAAGAGTCACAGTATGAGATAAAAGAACAGCCTGATGCTGCTTATCTCTCTACGATAGAGTCCACACTGGTTGTATTAGAAGAGCTAAATAAGCATGGTATTGAGTCAATTCAAGAGAAGTCTCTTCAAAGATTCTTAGATCCTTTTTTTCAAATGATACAGTATCAAAAAGATTTGATAAATAACCCTAAAAGTAATGCTGTTCGTTATAAGCGATATAAATAAGCTTTTTTCAGTCATCTTTAATAAAAAAAACTTTACTATACAGATGCGTGATTTTTAAATGAAGGAATAAAATGAGTTTATATAAAATTTTACTAGGAAGTATGGTCTTAGCTGGTACACTTTTTGCAGGTGTTCATGGATCGCATTGGGGATATACAGGTCATGCTTCTCCTGAAAACTGGGGTGATTTAGATCCAGAATATGCAGAGTGTAAACTTGGAGGCTCACAAGCTCCTATTAATATTAGTAAAGAAATTATTGTAGAGACAAAAGGGCTTGCACCGATTAAGTTTCACTATACAACAGGAGCATCTGAAGTTGTTAACAATGGTCATAGTATTCAGGTGAATGTAAAACCGGGAAGTTTTATCAAGATCGATGGAAAAGAGTTTGAACTTAAGCAGTTTCACTTTCATACGCCAAGTGAAAATCAGATCGATGGAAAAAACTTTCCACTTGAAGCACACTTTGTTCATGTCGCAAAAGATGGAGCAATAGCTGTTGTTGCTGTTATGTTTGAATATGGTCAAGAGAATAAGGTAATTAGTAGAATATGGAAAAAAATGCCACGTATGGCAGAGAAAAAAGAGGGATGTGGTTTACCAGATGCTATGATTAATAATCTTTTACCAAAAGATAAAGCGTATTATAGATTTGATGGTTCGTTAACTACTCCACCATGTTCAGAGGGTGTACGATGGTTTGTTTTAAAAGAGTATGTACCAGTTTCTAAAGCAGAAGTAGAAGAGTTCTTAAAAACAATGAAACATCCAAATAATCGTCCGGTACAACCTGTAAATGCTCGAAAAGTTTTACAGTAAAACGGGTAAGTAAGAGAAATTTCTCTTACTTATTTTTAATAGATTTTGCCCAATCCTCTGTTACTTCATGAAGTTTTTCATTTGGAACTTCTAAGAAACTGATTTCAAAATGATCTTCAAGTTCACTAACACCGATACTTCTTGGACGAACAGCTAACATTGCTGCTTTTGGAAGCATTTTCCCAAAACAAAATACAAAGTTTTTTGCCGCTTTAATATTTGGATCTATTACATGATCTTCAATGCTTGTAGTGTGTTCATAGTGGTCAAAAACTGCAATCTCTACAGCAAATGGATGTGCCTCTACCTTTGCTTGTAAATATGCGATGATTTCGTCCACATTTGAAAATGTAGTTTCGACTTTATCTATCTCTAATGTGTAAATTGGGTATTTATTCATAAGAAGTGATTGTTTCATATTTTATCCTCAACAATAATTTTTCAGAATTATATCTTATAATTATTATAAGTGTAAAGAGTAGAAAGGGTAATTCCAGAGCTTAAGTTTGCATTTATCTGTTAAACATAATTGAGCCAAGGCGTACCATATTTGAACCACACTCAATAGCCAGCTCAAAATCACCACTCATTCCCATAGAACAGATTGTAGCACCTTCTAGTTTATTAAAGATGGCATGCGTAGTTAAAAAGCTTTGCTTTACAAGCTCTTTATCATCAGAATGTGCACCAATGCTCATAACACCTTTTAAATTGATATTTGGACACTCTTTTTGAATTGTTTGATATGTCGTGATTGCATCTTCTGGTAGTATACCATGCTTGGACTCCTCTTTTGCAGAGTTTATCTGTAAAAGGCAATCAAGCGTCATATCTTTGACAACTAATCTTTTTTGCAGTTCATGAGCGAGCTCAAGTGAATCAAGTCCCTGAAAGAGTGCAGGGTTTATCTCTAAGAGTTTGTTGATCTTGTTTTTTTGCAGGTTGCCGATAAAGTGCCACTCCAATGGTAGATCTTCAAGTTCCTGTGCTTTTTTCTCAAGATCTTGAACTTTGTTCTCACCAAAGGCACGTTGTCCTATGTTATATAGTTTTTTTATCTCATTGCTTGTTGAGTATTTACTTACGGCAACAATCTTTACAATATGGTGATCACTTACTCTCAGTCTTGCACTCTCAACGCGTCTGATTACATCATCTATATATAATTTATACTCTATTTCATTCATTTTTTATCCTTGTCCTATTAATCTGTTAATATCGTT
>JAMOSE010000170.1 GCA_027063215.1 Sulfurimonas sp.
ATCTCTTTTACCATTTGTGGTGTAAGTTGATTGAGTCTAGACTCTATGACACTCTCTATTGAGTTGAGTAGATCATCACTCAGTTCTGATTTTTGTAAGTGTTGTTGCAGTGTTGCATTAAATGCTTCAGAGTTTACTATCTTGATTACTGCTGAACGCATCTTTTGAGAGAAAGGTTCACGCAATCCTTCTAGTGCCTCTTCTCCTCCAAACATTCCAAGCATTCCACCAAATGAAGACTCCATAACAGTTTTAGAAAGGGCATCAAAAGCAGGTGAGAAGTCTGTTTCTTCTATGATGGGTGCAAGATGAAGTTTTTTTTCCTCTTTTGCAAAGAAGTTTTGGAGTTGTTCTTTTGTAAAAAACTCTTCCATCATTAAATTTTTTATAGCTTTTTTAAAAGCTTCAAATCGAGAAGGAATAACACCTGAGCCGTACAGAAATGGAACTTTTTCAAAAAGCATATGGATAGCCAGTTGATTTGTTATGGCACCTGATAGTGCAAAAAGACCGGTATATAAAAAGAACTCTTTATAAACAGGAAGGAAAAAAGAGAGCATAATCAGTAAAAGTGCCATTAGATTTGTTATAAAGCTTTTATTTAGTTGCAAAATATATCTCCTTTTTAAAAATGAAATTATATACTATCAAAATTAAAAAAAGATGGAATAATGATGATAAAACAAGAGAGTTATGAATTATTTGAGCGTGCAGATTTAGATACTATTGTAAATGTACTTGATAAAGAGTTACAGACAAGAAATGAGTCTCCTTTTTGGAAAGATAAGGTCATTCCTTTTTCTCGTGCCATTTTGTCTGTTCTTATCCCTTTGCGTGAGATGGATCTGCTCTTTACACCTGAAGGAAAATATACCAAAAAATTAACTCCGGAGCTCTTTTTAGAGTGGAGTGATTTTTTAAGTTTAAAAACATTGGCATTTACACTTGCAAAGTCTAATGAGGCAGGTGTATTGTTACGTACATCACTTCAAGAGGAGCAATGTAGAGAGTATAGAGTAATAGATCTGAAATTTTTAGGTGAATATTTATCACTTTATACGGTTAATTTAGAGCGTGAAGATCTTGATTTTCCTATTGCAAACTATAATCTACATCAGGGTGTGAGTAATGTTATTAAGTCTTTGCTCTAATAAAAAATAGAGTAGAGAAAGAGCCACAGTAAAAAGACAATAAAACCTAACAGTGCAAATGTTATTGCAAGTCGCACTGTTAGATAAAAAAGAAATTTTAACCAGCTTGGCATTATTTGTAATCAACCGGCTTAATGCCAAGTTTTTGTGTTGCATACATCATACCACCTTTTAGATTGATGACATTGTAGTGCAACTCTTTTGCAAGCCATGGTCCAACCATAGAGGTTCTACTTCCGGTTCTACAGATAATTGCGAAAGGTTTTTTTGTATCTACTTTTGTGTTGAGTTCATGGAGAAACTTATTGACATCATATTTTCCTCTTTCATCAAAAAATGTAATGGGAATTGCATTGTTTAGTATGCCTGTTTCTTTCCATTCACCTGCAGTTCTTATATCTACAATCGGGATGCCTGATTGTAAAAGATCTTGCGTAAGATATTCACTTTTATAATCGCCAAAGAGTGAAACAGCCAAAAGTATTACTGTTAAAATAATTTTTTTCAAATTTTTCTCCATTTTTTAAGTGTATAATTATAACTACAATATTTAAACAGGATTATAATGGCAGCATCAAAAAAAGCTATAGAAAATTCAAACAGATTACGTTACGTAAGAGCATTGGAACGTTTTCACAAGAGTATCATATCGTATCTCAGTAATCATGATGAGTTAACAAAAGAGCGTTATATTAAAAAGATTGATAATGCTTTGCGTGTTTATAATCGCGTAGAAGAGATAGCTCTTTATAAAGGTGAGCTTCAGGATCTGCAAAAACTTGTCAGAAAGATGATAGCCTACAAAGAGAGTGATACGGATATAGACAATATAAAAGAAGATTTGCTTTACAGCTCAAATCAGCTTGATAAAAGTAAAAATGCAAAAAGGTATAAAAAGGACAAACACTCCAAATCCAAATATGAAGAGTGGGAATAAAGATTTAAAAGAATTGTGGTACAATTTAAGAATCATACATTATTATTAAAAATAGAAGGAATAGCATGACAATAGCAGAACAAGAGATAAAGAGATTTGAGAATCATAATTGTGCGGAAGATGGCGTTTTTTATCAGGCAATGGAAGAGGTTATCTACTCCATTGCACCACTACTGGAATCTGATAAAAAATATACAAAATATGCAATTATGAAGCGTTTGGTTGTTCCTGATCGTATTATCAAGTTTAAAGTGACGTGGTTGGATGACAATAATAATATTCAAGTAAATACTGGATACCGTGTTCAATTTAACAATGCACTTGGACCGTACAAAGGGGGTCTTCGTTTTCATCCGACTGTGAATGAGGGAGTTTTAAAGTTTTTAGGTTTTGAGCAAATTTTGAAAAATTCGTTAACCGGTTTGCCAATAGGCGGAGCAAAAGGGGGCAGTGATTTTGATCCAAAAGGAAAAAGTGATTTTGAAGTTATGAAATTTTGTTCTGCATTTATGACTGAGCTTCATAAATATATTGGTCCAAGAATGGATGTTCCTGCCGGAGATATTGGTGTCGGAGGTCGTGAGATAGCATATCTTTTTGGTGTGTATAAAAAAATTACATCAACTTATGAGGGTGTTTTAACAGGAAAACCTTTCTTTTTTGGTGGCTCATTAATGCGTCCTGAAGCAACTGGTTACGGAGCTGTTTATTTTACAGAAAGTATGCTGGAAATTGAGCAAAAAGAGCCATTGGATGGGAAGATTTGTGTTGTTAGCGGTGCTGGAAATGTTGCTACGCATGCTATTGAAAAATTACTGCAAATTGGAGCAATTCCTGTAACTTGTTCAGATTCAAGTGGAACTATTTATGATTCACGTGGTATAGATGTAGAGCTTTTAAAAGATATTAAACTTAATAAACGTCAATCTTTGACTGAGTATGCAAAAAGACACCCGGAGGCAAAATATATTCCTGTTTCAGAGTACCCAGAAAATGGTCATGCTGTTTGGGATATACCTTGTTATGCAGCATTTCCATGTGCTACACAAAATGAACTTACAGAACTTGATGCACAAAATCTTATCCAAAATGGTTGTGTCAGTGTAACAGAGGGTGCAAATATGCCATCAACTCCACAAGCTATTGCACTTTTGCAATCACATAATGTCTGTTTTGCTCCGGCAAAAGCTGCTAATGCAGGTGGTGTTGTAGTAAGTGAATTTGAAATGAGTCAAAATGCTTCTATGAGTCGTTGGAGCTTTGAAAAAGTTGATGAAAAATTAAAAGATACTATGCAAAAGATCTGTAAAAGAGTAGCACTTACTGCAAAAGATTATGGAGTAGAAGGTAATTATGTAGATGGTGCAAATATTGCCGGATTTAAAAAAGTTGCAGATGCGATGATCGCTGAAGGAATTTAATATATGCGTTTTTTAGTTGTTCTTCTTTTTTGTACACTTTCACTTTTTGCAGAAGTGCAAAGTGTAAAATATTCGGATTTTATTGATAAACAGATTCAACTAATTTATGCAATGAATGATGCAAATCTTTCACAGGAAAAAGCTTCAGAACTTGTTAAAGAACAAGAGAAGCTATATGAAAATGAGCTGTATAAGTTAATGTCCGATAAGACTTATTACATTAACAATCTCAAAGATTTTAGTTCTGAAATATTTTCACTCAAAAAAATCATATCTATCAATAAAAGAGCTGGAAACAGATATGCAGTCATTCGGGATGAAGTACAGATAAAATCTTATTTGATTCTTAGAAATATGAACATGCTTATAAAAAAAACTTTAGAAGCACTTGATACAAAGACAATAGGGCAGTTTGAAGATAAACTCAATAAACTTGCTTCACAAAATCAAAAACAGTTGGCAGAAATTGTAAAAAATAGTGATTCGTATGCGAAAATACTTACAATTGAAAGCAGTTCTAAAGTTTTAAAAGTAGCTAAAAATAATATTCGAGAGTTTTATGCGCTTCAAGAGATCGATAGTGATATGATAGCGTATCTCTATAACTTTGAAGAGATGATGTATCGACTGAATAAGTTTTCAAAGTATCATTTGATTAAACCGGTTGTATTTATCAACTCATTAGATATTGTTCAGGTTTTAGATAAGTTTTTAAATCCATTAGATCTTAGTGTTATTAAACTTGTTATTATTATTTTTCTAATATTACTTATCTATACACTCCGTAAACTTTTTTATATTGCCTTGGAAAAATATCTTATTAACAGTGATTATTTAAGTGATTATGCAGAAGATATTTTACTGAGAACGAAAAAGAGTGTAGAGGTTTTGATCATAACCATTAATGTAAATATGGTTGTTTATGTCTATAATAATTTTAGTAGTATCGATTATACAAATAAATTTTTTAATATTATTTATACAATGATAATAACGTATATCTTTTACATTGTTATTAATACAATTGCTGCACATAATTTAGAAAAGTTTGCAAAAGATAAAACTACGGTCAAAGGTGATTTAATTAATGTTGGAATTAAAATTGTTAACTTCTTTATCTTTACCATAGGTTTAATTATAATTTTATATTTTGGAGGTGTCAATCTTACTGCACTGCTTTCTGGTCTGGGTATTGGGGGTTTTGCTGTTGCATTTGCAGCTAAAGATACAATTTCTAACTTTTTTGGAACACTCTCTATTCTTTTTTCCGATGTCTTTTCACAAGGAGACTGGATAGAGATAGATGGACGTGAGGGAACAGTTGTTGAAATAGGGCTTCGTGTAACAACTATTCGTACATTTGATAATGCACTTATTGCTATTCCCAACGGAACATTTGCCTCTAATGATATTAAAAACTGGAACAAACGAAAAATAGGACGTCGAATTAAAATGCGGCTTGGTGTAAAATATGATTCTAAAAGAGAAAATATTAATAAGGCTATTGTTGAGATTCGTGAGATGTTGCAAAAGCATCCTGATATTGCAACACAAAATACAAAATATGAGCATATTAGACAAAAGCGAGGACGTGTTGCCAAGATCGTATCTAAAGATGATCTTGAGGGTATCAAACGGACGCTCTTAGTCTATCTTGATGAATTTTCAGATTCAAGTATAAACATTTTGCTGTATTGTTTTTCAAAATCAGTCGTTTGGGAAGAGTGGTTGGCTACAAAGCAAGATGTTATGGAAAAAATTATGGAGATTTTTGAGAGAAATAATCTTGAATTTGCATTTCCTTCTCTTTCTATTTATGATGAAACTAAAAATCTTGATAAATAGTTCAATCTATTTTTATACTTTTGTGATAAAATTATTAAAAATTTTTATAATTGAAAGCTGAAAAATGTTAAAACTAAATGCTGGTCTTTGTGTTCGATCGCTGAGTGTAGAGAGCAAGTGTAACAAGTGTGAACTTGTTTGTCCGACAGAGGCAATTGTTGTAGGAGAGAATCCTCTGCCTGCTATTAATTTTGCTGCATGTGTTCATTGTGGAGCATGTGCTGGAGTATGTCCAAGTGAAGCACTGGAACTTGAAGAGTTTTCTGCTACAAACTTCTTTTTTGATTTTATAGAAGATGAAGATAATCTTATCTCCTGTAGGAAAAATGTTCCCTGCATTGCAGCACTCAGTGTTGAGCATATTATCTCAATGGCGGTTCTTAAAAAAGAGCTCATCTTTGATATAGGGTATTGTGATAGCTGTGAGATAGCATCAACCTGTAAGCCTCAGATCGAAGCAAATTATGAAGAAGCAACATATCTGCTTGAAGCTATGGAAAATGATGCTCTTATAAAACTTGAAAATATACGATATGAAAATGACTCTGACAAACCAAGTGACAGAAGAGATTTCTTGAATGCATTTAATCTAAAAACTGTTGCCAAAGTAAAAAAGAGTTTTGA
>JAMOSE010000171.1 GCA_027063215.1 Sulfurimonas sp.
ACAGAAGGTTTTGATGCTAAGCTTGTAGAAGTCGAGGCAACTTTGACAAAAGGCTTACCCTCTTTTTCTATAGTAGGGATGATCTCTACTGCTATCTCTGAAGCAAAAGAACGTGTTAAATCTGCACTTCTTAGTAATGAATTTTCTTTTCCTCCAAAACGTATAACTTTAAACCTCTCTCCTAGTGAACTTTCAAAGTCAGGTTCCCATTTTGATTTGAGTATTGCTCTTTTGATTTTACTTAATGATGCAAAAGAGGATTTTGATGATTGGTTTGTTTTTGGTGAATTAGGACTTTCTGGTGATGTTAAAGAAAATATACAACTCTATCCGCTGATACTCTCTTTAGCAAATCAAGGTCTTATAAAAAAAGTAATTGTTCCACAAGAGTCTCTTGAAAAACTCTCTAAAATTCCTGATGTGGCTTTTTATGGTGTCTCCACACTCAAAGAGGCTGTTGCTATTCTCTCAGATCAAGAGAGTGTTGAGCCTTCTATCTGTAGCAGTTCAATTGAGTATCCTTTTTATGAGATAGGTAATTCAAAATATTATTATGTTAAAGAGTATGTAGAAGATTTTATTGATGTTAAAGGACAAGAAATTGCAAAGCGGGCTGCACTTATTGCTGCAGCAGGGATGCATAATCTTTTACTAGAAGGGAGCCCCGGTTGTGGTAAAAGTATGATTGCTGCACGTCTTCGATATATTTTACCACCAATGCAGATGGCAGAGATACTTGAACTTGCAAAACTGCAAGTGCTTGAGTTAAAAGAGCCTGATTTTAAACCACATCGCCCTTTTAAAAATCCACATCACAGTTCAACGCTGGCCTCAGTTTTTGGTGGAGGTAGTCACAAAGCACGTATTGGTGAAGTTGGTTTGGCACATAGTGGTATTTTGTTTTTTGATGAGTTACCTTACTTTTCAAAATCAGTTTTAGAAGCCCTGCGTGAGCCGATGCAAGATAATAAAATACGTATTTCGCGAGTTAATTCAAAAATAGAGTATCCTGCAGATTTTTTATTTATCGGTGCGATGAATCCATGCCCTTGTGGAAACCTTTTAGATGAAAATAAAGAGTGCAGATGTAATGAGCTTGAGATTCAAAAGTATAAAAACAGACTCTCTGAGCCTTTTTTAGACAGGATAGATCTTTGTGTTGTGATGCAGAGTGTTGGGGTAGATGATAAACCAAGCTATAGTTCAAAAGAGATGCATAAAAAAGTTGTTGCAGCACATATTTTTGCAAAGAAGAGAGGACAGAAAAGTTTTAATGCAAAGATAGCTGATGCAGAGATAGAGCAGTATTGCAGTATGAATGAATCGGCTGTAGAAGTCTTACATATGGCTATTGAGCGTTTTCGTCTCTCATTTAGAAGTATTAAAAAAGTACAAAAAGTTGCCCGAACGATAGCAGATTTGGATAGTTCGCAAGAGATAAAAAAGGAGCACCTTTTGGAGGCACTCTCTTATAGAAGACGTTAGTTAGACATTATAATATGTTGCTTCTGGGTGATAAACCACTAAAGCTGAAGTTGATTGTTCAGGGTGTATCTGAAAAGTCTCACTCAGCTCTATGCCAAACTCTTCAGGCTTTAAGAGATTAAAGAGCGGACGGTTAAGCTCAAGATCCGGACAGGCTGCATAACCAAAAGAGTAACGACTTCCCTGATAGCGATTCATTCTTACATCACTCAGTGTTGAACCTTCATCTTCGGCAATGATACCAAGATCAAGTCGTATCTGCTTGTGTGCAATTTCTGCAAGTGCTTCTGCAAGTTCAACACCAAGGCCATGGAATTGATAATACTCAGTATAATCACCCCTTTCATAGATCTCACGTTCTACTTCACTTAGCTTCGATCCTGCACTGACACAGGTAAATGCAACAACATCATGGCGATCATTGTGAAAAAAATCACTGAGTGCCCGGTGTGGTTTTTTACGCTGTCTTGGAAAGGTAAAGATCTCTTCTGCTCTGCCTATAATCTGTTCAAGTGGTTCTGTATTGATACTCTCTTCAGAGTGCCATCCTTCACTTTCATGAAAGATAAGTAAAGAGTTGTCATCACTGCGACATGGCCAGTATCCATATAAAATAGTTGGTTCAAAAAGCTTCTCTTCTATAAAACGCTTTTTGAGTTTTTCATATGCAGGCCAGACAACTTCATCAAGCTGTTTTTGGTACGCCTCTTTACTCATTCCTTTGGATGTATAACCCCAACGGGATTTAAAAAGAAGTTTGTGATTGATCCAGTCAAATGCCATCTCTATTTGCTGATCCGTGAGTTTAATCTCTCTGCGTCCCCAAAAAGGCGGTGTTGGAACCGGTACCTCACGAGATGGCATTTTGATCTCTTTAAATGGAGGAATGATGACCTCTTTTTCCTCTTTTCTTTCAATTTCTGGAGCGTCAGGATGAAGATTTGTATCCATATTCCCTGCTTCGATACGGCTCATTGCCGTTACGCCGTCAAAGGCATCCCTGCAGTAAAATATCGGTCCGCTGTAAATTGGGCGGCAGAAGTCATTGATAAAATTGCGTGTTAATGCTGCACCACCGAGTAAAACAGGGATTTTAATACCTTTTTCTTCAAGAGTTTTGAGATTTTCAAGCATAACCTGTGTTGATTTTACAAGAAGTCCACTCATACCGATGGCTGAGATATTTGGATCGTCAAGGGTTTCTAAAAACTGATCAAGTTCTACTTTGATACCGAGATTTTTTACTTTATAGCCATTGTTGGAGAGAATGATATCGACAAGGTTTTTCCCTACATCATGTACATCTCCTTTTACTGTTCCCAAAACAAGTGTTGTATCAACTGCTTTTTGGACTTTTGGCAGATAGGGGTTGAGATGATCAACAGTTTTTTTCATTGTTTCTGCAGATTGCAATACAAAAGGGAGTTGCATTTGCCCTGATCCAAAAAGCTCACCAATGACCTTCATCCCATCAATGAGTATCTCGTTTACAATACGCTCAGGTGCTATGCGGTGACGGACCTCTTCAACAAGAGGAATCATCCTCTCTTTATCTCCATCCATCAGAAGTTTGGCAATTTTCTCTTCATCGCTCATTGCCAGATATTCTGCATCTTCAGCGTCATTGTCAATAGCTTCTTTTGTGCTGAAATGTTCAATAAACCTAAAGAGAGGCTCTTCTCCTCTATTGAAGATAAGATTATTACAGATCTCTTGGTCTTCTTTGCTTATCTTATTGATAGGAATGATATGTTTAACATTGATGATAACAGAAGTAAGTCCAGCTTCAAGACAGTGGTGCAAGAACATGGAGTTCAGGTATGGTCTTGCATCTTTGTCAAGACCAAAAGAGATATTTGAGAGTCCTAGAGTTGTTCCTACTTCAGGATGACGACGTCTTAATTCACGGATAGCTTCAATAGTGTTGATCCCAGCATCGAGGTATTCTTCATCACCACTTCCAAGTGTAAAGGTAAGTACATCAAAGACGAGATCCTCTTTTTTGAGACCATGACGATTGGTTGCAAGATCGATAATTCTCTCTGCAACAGCAATTTTGTTTTCAACTGTTTTTGCCATCCCTATTTCATCGATAGTTAGACAGACAAGTGCTGTTCCAAATTTTTTGGCTAATTGACAAACTGCATCAAATTTAGGTTCACCATCTTCCAGATTGACAGAGTTTAAAATAGGGCGACCACCAATGTTTTTAAGAGCAGTCTCTAAGCCTTTTGTCTGTGTAGAGTCGGGCATAAGAGGAATGGAGATCTTTTGATTGTACATCCCCATAACCGCATTCATATCTTTTGTCTCATCCCGTCCAGCAAAGCCGACATTGACATCAAGGACGTGTGCACCGGCACGAACCTGTTGCTGTGCAACAGAGAGTGTTCCTTCGTAATCTTCAGCTAAAAGCAGTTCACGAAAGGCTTTGGAACCGGTTGCATTGCTTCGCTCACCCATAAGAAGTGGAGCAGGCTGTTGCATAAGCACAACAGTGTTAAAGAGTGATGCCAAAGAGTTTTCATGGCTTCCGCTTGGCTCTTTTGGTGTAATTTTGGCAACTCTATCAACAAGTGCACGGATATGTTGAGGTGTTGTTCCACAACATCCGCCTAAAAAACTCACCCCGTCATACTTGAGGAAGCTCTCCTGCTTGTCGGCAAACTCATCTGGACCCATTGGATAGTAGGTATAACCGCCACGGTTTTGTGGCAGTCCTGCATTTGCGTGGACACTAATAGGCTTACTCCAAAGTTGGGAGAGCGTTTTTACATGTTTTTCAACCTGCTCTGGTCCTGTTCCACAATTAAATCCCAAGGAGAGGATATCAAAAGGTTCCATGATAGTAGCGATTGTTTGCGCATCTGTACCAATCAGCATAGAACCACTGAGTTCAATGGTGACTGAGACCATAATAGGGATCGAAACACCTCTTTGTCGGCTTGCTTCCTGACAGGCATGGAGTGCTGCTTTGATCTGGAGGGGATCTTGACAGGTCTCCAAAAGAAAGATATCGACACCACCATCAATAAGAGCGAGACAAAATTCTGTATATCCCTCATACATTGCATCATAAGTTATATGTCCCAAAGAGGGGAGTTTGGTACCCGGACCAATAGAGCCTAGACAAAATCTTGGATGTTTGGGTGTAGAGAACTTTTCACACTGCTTTTTGACAAGCTCAGCTCCTGCACGCGTCAACTCATAAGCACGATGGCCTATCTGATATTCATCTAAAACCCAGCTAAAAGAACCAAAAGTATTGGTTGTGATAAAATCGGCTCCGGCTGTAAGATAGGCAGAGAAGATATCATTCATAATTTCAGGTGCTGTTACATTTAAAAGTTCATTACACCCTTCATTACCTTGCCATGCCTCTTCTGGAATTTGATCATCACGTTGTTGGAGCTGTGTGCCCATAGCGCCATCTATTATAAGTGGACGTTTTTTGATAGTTGATAAGATGTACTCTTGTGTTGTCATTTACACTCTTTTACTTCTAAAATATAAGAGATATTTTATCTAATTTGGACATAAAAACTGCTGTGACACCTATGTCAAAGAGAACATTTAAGTAAAAAAAGAGAAAGAATGACGAAATAAATTAAAAAACTATTGACTTATTTCGTCAAATATAGCTATAATGACGATGAAAATCAATAATAAGAGAGGTTTAATCGTTAAATGGTGATTGCATACATAAGACCAGATAAGAATTTTGCACCTGCACACGAACAGTTACAGATGATAAATTCTTATGCTATTTCAAATAATCTTGTTATTGATGATGAATTCGTAGATTACACTTCTCAAAATAAGCGTCTTGAAGATCGAAGTGAAGTGACAAAATATTTTCAATCAAAACAAAACACAATAGTATTAATTTATGATGTGTGGGTATTGACGACAAATATGGAGGATCTGATTCAGATGTTTTCATGTTTATTAAAAAATAAACATGAAATTCATTTTATAAAACAATCTGTTATAATTACACAGCAAAGTAATGTGATGCTTGTTTTAGGACTAATGGAACAGTTACGTCAAAGACTTCAAAACGAATCCAAAAAGGTTATTGGCCGACCTAAAGGAAGTCGTTCGAATTCAAAATTTGATGTATATATAAGTGATCTTATTTCCTTTATAAGAGATGGTAAAAGTGTGAGTGAAATGGCAAGAATTTTAAATGTAAGTAGAAGTTCGCTTAAAGACTATATTGAGTCGCGTGAGTTGAAACAAGTTGCATTTGGAACGCTGTTGCCTGAAGCATCAAAAGATGCAGAAGCACAAGTGATTAATACAATTACTTGTTCAAATTAAAAGTTGGGAGTTATATATGAGTGAAGAGAAAAAAGGTATCAAAATACCTACACCCTGGAGGATTAAGCGTTACTATTTTTATGCTTTTGTTACGGCAGTAGCATTGATTTTACCGTGGATAAAAATAAACGG
>JAMOSE010000172.1 GCA_027063215.1 Sulfurimonas sp.
GATAGTAAGACAGACAAGTGCTGTACCAAACTTTTTGGCCAGTTGACACACTTCATCAAACTTCTCTTCACCATCTTCAAGGTTTACCGAGTTGAGTATTGGGCGACCACCGATATTTTTAAGAGCAGTCTCAAGGCCTTTTGTCTGTGTTGAGTCTGGCATAAGAGGGATGGGAATCTTTTGGTTGTACATTCCCATAACAGCGTTCATATCTTTTGTCTCATCACGACCGGCAAAGCCGACATTGACATCAAGAACATGCGCACCGGCACGAACCTGCTGCTGTGCTACTGAGAGTGTACCCTCATAATCTTCGGCTAAAAGCAGCTCACGGAAGGCTTTTGAACCTGTCGCATTACTTCGCTCACCCATGAGCAGGGGTGCTGGCTCTTGCATAAGCGGTACTGTTGAGAAGAGGGAAGCCAGAGAGTTCTCATGGCTGCCACTTGGTGCTTTTGGTGTGATGTTGGCGACTCTCTCAACCAGTGCACGGATGTGCTGCGGTGTTGTTCCACAGCATCCACCCAAAAAGCTTACACCGTCATACTTTAAGAAGTTCTCCTGCTTGTCGGCAAACTCATCAGGACCCATTGGATAGTAGGTGTAGCCTCCACGGTTTTGTGGCAGACCTGCATTTGCGTGAACCGAGATAGGTTTTGCCCAAAGTTCTGAGAGCGTTTTTACATGTTTTTCAACCTGTTCAGGTCCTGTTCCACAGTTAAAGCCAAGTGAGATGATGTTAAAAGGCTCCATAATCGTAGCAATGGTTTGTGCATCTGTACCTATAAGCATAGAGCCACTCAGTTCAATAGTTACTGAGACCATAATGGGAATCTCAACCCCTCTTTGGCGGCTTGCCTCTTCGCAGGCGTGCAGTGCTGCTTTTATCTGGAGTGGATCTTGACATGTCTCAAGAAGAAAGACATCAACCCCTCCGTCAATAAGTGCTAGACAAAACTCGGTATAACCCTCAAACATCTCATCGTAGGTAATGTGTCCCAAAGATGGCAGTTTTGTTCCCGGACCAATCGAGCCAAGACAAAAGCGTGGATGCTCAGGTGTAGAGAACTTCTCACACTGCTTCTTTACAAGCTCTGCTCCGGCACGCGTGAGCTCATAAGCACGATGGCCAATTTGATACTCATCGAGAACCCAGCTAAAAGAGCCAAAAGTATTGGTTGTAATAAAGTCTGCTCCGGCAGTAAGGTATGCATGAAAGATATCATTCATAACTTCGGGAGCTGTAACATTTAAGAGTTCGTTACACCCCTCATTACCTTCCCATGCCTCTTTTGGAATCTGATCATCGCGTTGTTGCAGCTGTGTACCCATGGCACCGTCAATGATAAGTGGGCGTTTTTTGATAGTCTCTAAGATATACTCTTTTGTAGTCATCTGTAATCTTTTTTGATAGTTTATTGTTCTTATTTTAGCCAAAGAGTGCATAAAAACTTCTTGTATAAAATGTTCACTCGCTTTTTTTTAGAAAAAATAAGAGAAAATGACGAAATAATGAAAAAAACTATTGACTTAATTCGTCAAATATGGCTATAATGACGATGAAAATCAATAATAAGAGAGGTTTTATCGTTATATGGTAATAGCTTACATAAGACCGGACAAGAATTTTGCACCTGCTCATGAGCAATTGCAGATGATAAATTCTTATGCCATCGCTAACAATCTTGTTATTGATGATGAGTTTGTTGACTATACATCACAGAACAAACGTCTTGAAGAGAGAAAAGAGGTAACACAATACTTCCAATCAAAACAAAAGGCGACTCTACTGATTTGTGATGTATGGGTGCTTACAACAAATATGGAAGATCTGATTCAGATGTTTTCCTGCCTTTTAAAAAATGAGCTTAGTGTTCATTTTATAAAACAATCTGTTATAATGACACAACAAAGCAGTGCGATGCTCGTACTTGGTCTGATGGATCAACTGCGTCAGCGAGTGCAGAATGAATCTAAGCGGGTTATCGGACGCCCAAAAGGGAGTCGTTCAAGCTCTAAGTTTGATGTTTATATAAATGAGATACTTCGTTTTATCAAAGAGGGTAAAAGTGTAAGTGAGATGGCAAGAATTTTAGGTGTGAGTCGTAGCTCACTAAAAGATTATATTGAGTCACGCGAACTCAAACAAGTAGCATTTGGATCACTTTTACCAGAGGCACCAAATGATGCAGAAGCACAGGTAATTAATACTATTACTTGTCCAAATTAAGATTATATGGAGACAATAAATGAGTGAAGAGAAAAAAAAGGGTATTAAAATACCAACACCGTGGAGAATCAAACGTTACTATTTTTATGCGATAGTAACTATTGTTGCACTGGTTCTTCCTTGGATTAAAGTAAATGGAAATCACTTTTTTCTATTAAGTTTTGACAAGATGAAATTGCACCTTGCATTTGTTCAGTTTGATATGCAAGAGCTCTATTTAATGCCGTTTTTGTTAATGATTCTCTTTTTGGGTATCTTTGGTATGACTGTTCTTGGTGGTCGTGTTTTTTGTGGTTGGGTTTGTCCTCAGACAACTTTCCGTGTAATTTTTCGTGATCTTATCGAGACAAAACTTTTAAAATTAAGAAAGCGTATCGGTAACAAACAACAAGAGCCAGATATGAGTAAGCCTGAAAATAAGGTGAAAAAAGCGATAGCTATTGCTATTTGGGCACTGTTGGCTGTTATTGCAGGTGCTGACTTTATGTGGTATTTCATTCCACCGGAAGATTTCTTTAAATACCTGCAAAACCCAAGCGAACATATGGTAATGATTGGTTTTATTATTGGTGTTGCGGCATTCTTGGTGTATGATATTGTATTTTTAAAAGAGAACTTCTGTATCTATGTATGTCCCTACTCTCGTGTTCAGTCGGTTCTTTACGATGAACATACGGTTATGGCTATCTATGATGAGCACCGTGGTGGTAAAATCTATGATGAAGATCACCATAAGTTAGTTCACAATCAAAAAGAGCTGCACGAGATTGATCCTGACGCCGAGTGTACAACCTGTGAGAAGTGTGTGACGGTATGTCCGACACATATTGATATTCGTAAAGGATTGCAGCTTGAGTGTATCAACTGCCTTGAGTGTGTAGATGCCTGTACAACGGTTATGGGTAAACTCGGTAAACCTTCTCTTGTTACATGGTCTAGTGAGTATGAGATTATTGAGCGTAAAGGTAAGACAAAATACTTCCGTCCAAAAGTTATTGGATATATGGCTCTTTTAGTGATTATCAGTATTGTTTTGGGTTATATGGGAAGTCACAAAGAACATATGCTTCTAAATATCAATAAAGAGGCACGTCTATACTCTCTAAAACATCTTCCTGATGGTAAATTTAGAGTGGATAACTCATATATATTCTTACTTCAAAATACACAGAATGAACCTATGAAGTACTATTTCGAAGTTGTTCCGCCAAAAGGTATGGAAGGTAAAATTACTATTGTTAAACCGACAAAACCTTTTAAAGTTCTTCCTAATGTCAAGAAGAAAAAAATTGTTACACTCAGAACAACTGAGATGTTGGCTAACAACCCTAGAAAAGATACTATTATTCCTATCAAGATACATGCTTATGCACTTGATAAAAATGGTAAACCAAGTGAAAAGATCTCTGTATGGAGAGATTCGACTTTTGTTTTCCCAAAAGCGACACTGCTCAAACAACAGTAGTAATCTGCTTTTAACATAAAATAAGCTAAACTCACATAGATAGCATCTTATCTATGGAGTTTACTTATGCTAAAAACTATTAAGATTCTTGCAGTATTTTTTATACTTTATACACTACTTGGTTTTTTTCTTCTTCCCAAACTTCTTTTACCAAAAATTGAAAAAACACTTAATAATGAACTCAATGCTACAACAACAATAAATGCGCTCTCTTTAAACCCTTTAACATTTACTCTGCGTCTCTCAGGGATAAGAATCAATGAAAAAGTCAGTGATAAGAAACTCCTAGAACTTGCATATGCTGAGGTAGATGTTGATCCACTTGAGATGCTTTATGGAACGATTTCCGTTGGAGAGATATATCTGCAAAAGCCAACACTTTATGCCGCTGTTGACAAGAAGGGCAGGCTCAATCTTTTAAAAATTATAAAGCAAAAAAACAAAGAATCAGAAGTTACTGAACAAGAAGATACAAACAGCTCAATGATGCCAATCATACTCAAGAAGTTTGTTTTAAATGATGGTCTTTTTTATTTTGATGACAATTCAAAAGCAGAGCCTTTTCATATCGAACTGCATCAGCTTTTTGTAGAGCTGCATGACCTTGATACTCGAAACTTAAAAGAGGGTGGAGTGCATCTGAAGACAAAAATAGCACAAAGTGGTCATATAGAACTCTACAGTAAAATAGAGAGTGTTGAGCCTTTGATCTTGAGTGGGAGCTTTGGCTTTGAGATAGATGATCTCTCAAAAGAGTTTGCCTATGTAAAAGAGAGAGTGGATCTTCATCTCACGCAAGGCAAAGCCTCCTTTTTTACAAAATACAGTGTAGATATGAACGATACCGCAGCAACCAGGCTCACAAATATGAATTTTTCTCTTTATGATGTAAAAACAGTTGCCAATGAAAATAATGCAACATTACTCAATCTTGATTACTTATATGTAAACGATATAGCTGTTAAACCTTTTGTACAAGAAGTACATATCCCTCACGCAGGGATAAAGAACTTGGTTTTTAATGCTAAGCGAAATAAAGATGGTACGATAGACTGGATGCACTATCTTAAACTTGATACAAACAAACAAAAGAGTGTGAAAGCTGAAGATAAAGCAGTAAAAGAAGATAAAGAGTGGAGTGTTGTGCTTGAAGATCTAGCTTTAGATGATATTAATATTGCTTTTGTCGATAAAAATATTGAACCAAATGTACGTAGTAGCATAGATAAACTTGCAATGGATGTAAAAAATATTACTTTGGCGGGCAGAGAACCACTGAGTTATGATCTCTCTTTCTTTTTAAACAATGCCACACCATGTAGAAGTAGTGGAACTTTGCGCCATGCAAATATTAATCTAAAAAGCATGCTAGAGTGTAAAGATCTGGATATTGTGCATTATCGTCCCTATATAGATAGTGCAGCAAAACAAAATCTGCAACGTTACAACTTGCGTCTGATAGATGCAAAACTCGATGCAAAAGTGAATCTTGCTCTTACACAAGAGAAAAAGAATCTTACAGTTGGGGTAAATGAGAGCAGTGTAAAACTAAAGTCATTTGCTATGCAAAAAAGAAGTACAAGAGAGAAGCTTGTGAGCTTTAGAGAGTTGTCAGTTGATGGTATCTCTTTTGATTCTGCGAAAAAAGAGGGAAGTGTTACAAAAGTAGAACTCTCCAATATGCATATAGGCGTGAGCAGATATAAAAGTGGCCATTTAAATATTGAAGAGTTAATCGTTCCTAAAAAAGTAAAAAAACAAGCGGCAAAAGTGAAGAAAAATGCCCAAGAAGAGGATTTTCACTTTCTGCTCAAAGAGTTTAGAGTTACAAACGGACGTGTTGACTTTAGGGACAAGATGCTTAATCCAAATGTTAAAAAAAGCCTAAGAAGTATCTATATAACGCTACAAGATATAGATACCAAAAAGAACAGCTGGTTGAGCTATAGAAGCTCAATGCGTTTTGGAAAAGAGGGCAAGGTTGCTCTAGGTGGAACGTTACGTCATACACCACTCAAGCAGCAAGGGACTCTTAGTCTTTCAAAAATAGCGCTTAGGGAGATAAATCCTTACCTACAAGAAAAAAGTTATCTCAAAATCACAGATGGTTATGTATCATTAAAAGCACAAGAGCGTTATATGCAAAGAAAAAAAGCTCCGGATCTAAATCTCAAAGGAAGTCTCTCTTTGGATGATCTATTGCTTATTGATACAAATGATGCCAATA
>JAMOSE010000173.1 GCA_027063215.1 Sulfurimonas sp.
TAAACTTACAAAATGACACAAAAGTGACAAAAAATATTATTGCTGCTTAACACAATTTAGATTAAACTGCTGCTATCACTTTGGGAGTAGCAAATGGTTGAGTACATTTTAAAACGTGACGGCACTTACAAGCAGTTTCAATCTTACAAGATCGAAGATGCTATCAAGAAAGCCTTTGATAGTGAGAATGTTTCGTATGATGAAACTATCTTTATCAATGTTTTAGAAAAGCTTGAGCATAAGCGTGCTATTGCTGTTGAAGATATTCAGGATTTGATTGAGTATGAACTCTATAAGAGTAGATATTTTGACGTAATGCGTTCTTTTATGATTTATCGTCATACACATAAAATGCAACGTCAAAATCTTTTGGATGATGATACTACTTTTATCAATTCTACACAAACTATTGAAGAATATATAAATGGAAGTGACTGGAGAATTAAAGCAAATTCAAATACAGGCTACTCCAATGCAGGACTGGTAAACAATACTGCAGGAAAAGTGATCGCAAACTATTGGCTGGATAAAATCTACTCAAAAGAAGAAGGATATGCGCATAGAAACGGGGACTATCACATACATGATCTCGACTGCCTTACAGGTTACTGTGCAGGCTGGAGTCTAAGAGTTCTTCTGGATGAGGGATTTAACGGTGTAAGAGGAAGAGTAGAGAGCAGTGCACCCAAACACTTTAGAGAAGCACTTGGGCAAATGGCAAATTTTTTAGGCATTTTGCAAAGTGAGTGGGCCGGAGCACAGGCTTTTTCTTCTTTTGACACCTATCTGGCACCTTATCTATTTAAAGATCAACTTAATTATAAGGAGGTTAAAAAAAGTATTCGCAGTTTCATATATAACTTAAATGTTCCTGCACGATGGGGACAATCACCTTTTACAAATATCACTATCGATTGGAATGTACCTTCTGATCTTGCAGATCAGATTCCAACGAGCAAACAAAGACATCTCTTTGAAGATCTTGATGATGCCACACTAAGATTCAAAGCACAAGAGAGAGGGGCCAACTCTCTCATAGATATGACATACAAACATTTCCAAGAAGAGATGCATATGATCAATAGAGCTTACTATGAGGTTATGACGGAAGGGGACAGAACAGGTCAGCCTTTCACATTTCCCATACCAACAGTCAATATCACAGAAGATTTTGACTGGTACGGTCCAAATACGGATCTGCTCTTTGAAAATACAGCAAAAATTGGTTCTTCCTATTTTCAAAATTTCATAGGAAGCCAATACAAACGTGATGAAAACGGTAATTTAATAGAGAATGAAGAGGCATATAAACCTGGACATGTTCGCAGTATGTGCTGTAGACTACAACTGGACTTAAGAGAACTGCTTAAGCGCGGTGGTGGCCTCTTTGGCAGTGCAGAGATGACAGGAAGTATTGGAGTGGTTACACTCAATATGGCACGACTCGGTTTTTTACACAAGGGGAACAAAGAAACGCTTTATAAAAGAGTAAATGAATTGATGGATCATGCAAAATCTACACTTGAGAAAAAACGTGTTTTTATCCAAGAGATGTATGATCGGGGACTCTTTCCCTATACAAAAAGATATCTGCCGGGATTTAAAAATCACTTCTCTACTATTGGTGTTAATGGAATTAATGAGATGATTTTAAATTTTACAGATGCAAAAGAGGATATCACAACAGCAGAAGGGATCACTTTTGCCACAGAACTTTTAAATCATATGAGAGAGCGAATGATCAGTTATCAAGAAGAGACCGGCAATCTCTATAATCTTGAAGCAACACCGGCAGAGGGGACAACCTACCGGTTTGCAAAAGAAGATAAAAAACGCTTTGGCAAAAAGATCATACAAGCCGGAATGGATGAAAATATCTACTATACAAACTCTTCTCAAATTCCGGTTGACTATACAAGTGATCCTTTTGAAGCACTGGAGTTACAAGATGATCTACAAACAAAATATACAGGAGGAACAGTACTGCATCTCTATATGCAAGAGCGTGTCAGTTCAACAGAAGCCTGTCGAAAACTTGTTAAAAATGTTATTTCAAACTTTAGACTGCCATACATTACTATTACACCGCTCTTCTCAGTATGTCCGAAACACGGCTATATTGCAGGAGAGCATGAGTACTGTCCACAATGTGACGAGGAACTGTTTGCCAAATATGAAAACATTGGCTCAGAAGAAACAGCGTTGCGTGAGCTTCCTGCTGAAGGAAACTTAGCATTAGCATAAAATTAAGGAGACATTATGAGTAAAGAAGCAATTTTAACACTTTTAGAAAGTAAAAGACAAAAGTGTATCGTTTATACCCGTGTAATGGGCTATCACAGACCTGTTGAAAGCTTTAACATAGGAAAAACAGGTGAACATAAACAACGAGTCCAATTTAGAGAACAGTAGTCTTATCTATGATATAACAAAGTTCACACATCTTGACTATCCCAATCATTTAGCTGCCATTATTTGGTTTAGCGGATGCAATATGCGCTGTGACTACTGTTATAACAAAGATATTGTATTTGCAAAAAATGGTTCTATAACACTGCGTGAAGCGCTTGATTTTCTACGCTCACGCATTGGACTTTTAGATGGCGTTGTTCTCTCTGGTGGTGAAGCCACTGCCTACGACTTGGTATCTTTTTGTCAAACTATAAAAGATATGGGCTTTGCTATTAAACTCGACACAAACGGTACTTACTACAAAAACTTCAAACAACTGCTTGATTTAAACCTACTTGATTATGTTGCACTTGATTATAAAGCACCAAAAGAGAAGTTCACCCAAATAACCCACTCACGCAAGTATGATGAATTTTCCAAAACTCTTGATCTTTTACTTACTTCAGATATTGATTTTGAAGTACGTACAACACTTCATGCTGACCTGCTAAGCCCTAATGATATCAATACTATTATCAACGACTTAGAAAAAAGAGCTTACAACAAAAACTACTATATTCAAGAATTTTTAGAAACAGAAACAAATATAGGTAATATACAAAAAGCCACTTCCTCTTTCAATAAAGATGCAATAAAAAATTCACTTAAAATTATCTGGAGATAAAAGCTTTTTTTTCTTGATTTAACTCAGGGCTCATTAAGATATGACTGGCTATTATTTCGCAGAAATTAAATCAGACAAAAATTGTCTTATTTAAAAAAATTTAACTTTTCAAGGATAAAAAATGACAAAAATTTTATTAACATTAACTTTCGTATTCGTTGCAGCTCAAGCTGAAAACATTGTACACTATGATATAAAAACAGTCAAAAAACCCACAATAACAAAACCAAATTATCCGACTACTGATCTTTACACAAAGTAGTCCAACCCTCTTTTGGCTATCACTATCTGATAGCCTTCTGACTTTATATTTTTAATCAACTCCCTTGAAGTTTTTGCCCGAAATCTTCGGATGAATGTTCTTAATCTCTCATCACTCGCTTCATCTTCCCAAAGTTCTTTTTTGATAATATCATCATTAACTACATATATCTCTTTTTCATAATACTCAAGCAATAACTCTAAAAACTGTTTCTCTTTTTTAGAAAGTGCCACATATCTGCTTTTTTTATAGAGTGTTTTTTTTGTTTTATTGTAAATATATCCATCACGCAACTTTATCTCACGATCTCCAAAATACTCTTCTAGTGAAATAATATACTCTAAAAGTTCATCAGGATCAAAAGGCTTGATAAAATACTTCACAACCCCGACATCAATGGCATTTAAAAGCTTCTCCGTCTCGCTAAAAGCACTCAGTATGATAATAGGTAGATTTTTATCGATGGCTTTTATCTCTTTTGCCATCTCCAAACCGCTCTTTTTTGGCATATTGATATCTGTAATAATAATATCCGGTGCTGTTTTTTCAAACAGCTCCAAGCCCTCTTCCCCATCATGTGCAATAGAAAATTTAAAAAAATTATCACCAATAGCATTTTTAAGAAGTTTTGAGAGTTTTTCTTCATCCTCAACAAACAAAACATGCAAAGTTTTTAAAAATTTATTTTTCATCTTCTGCCTCTAGTGGTATCTTGATTGTAAAGCATGTCGTTCCTTTTTTAGAACTTACATCGAGTGAGCCGTTAAATCCTTTTTCACATATCATCTTGGACATAAAAAGCCCAAGCCCCGTACCCTGTGAGTTATGTTTAGTAGTAAAATAAGGCTCAAAAATCTTATATCGCTCTTTTTCTTTAATGCCTCCCGCATTATCTTCAACAAAAATAAGTGCATAGCCTTTCTCTTTGGTAACTTCAATTTTTATCTCCCGAATAAGCACACCATTTTCAACAAAAGCATCCCGTGAATTTTTGAGCAGATTGACAATCACCTGTGTAAACTCGTTGGTAATTCCCAAAACACTTACATCTTCATAGGATGTTTTTACCTGAATCATATCGCGCTTAAGCACCCGTTTTAAAATATGTAGTGCTTCTTCTATACTCTCACGCAACATAAAATGCTGTTTTTCTTTCTCGGGTTTAAAGAAATTGGAAAAATCTTCAATTGTATTGGACATATTTTGGATAAGGGCTTTACTCTCTTTATAGAGCTCTTCTACGCTTTCCTTATCTTCACTGAAAGCTGCTTTTTTTAAAGAAAAAAGCGTAAGATTAAGTTCGGTAAGCGGCTGTCTCCACTGATGTGCGATGTTGGCAAGCATCTCTCCTAAAGAGGCAAAACGGGACTGCCAAAACATCACTTTTTGCTTGGCTTCATTCTTTTTAATCTCTTCTTTGACGCGCATCTCCAGTGTTTCATTGAGTTTTTTAAGTGCTTTGGTTTTTGCTTCTACTCTTTTTTCAAGTTCTGCATTAAGAATCTCTAGCTCTTTTTCTTTTTTTTCCAAAGATTCCTTATAAAAAACCTCTTGAGTTACATCATAACGAATAGCAATAAACTCTTCAATATCCCCTTTTTCATCCAAAATGGGAATAACTGTAGTATTAACATAAAAGGTTGAGCCATCTTTTGCCCTATTTTTTACTGTATTTTTGTAAATTTTTTTAGCTTTTATCGTCTGCCAGAGAAGTTTAAATTTTGAAGCAGGAACATCAGGATGGCGTACAATATTGTGGTTTTTACCAAGAAGTTCTTTTTTTGTATAACCAGAAATTTTGCAAAACTCATCATTCACAAAAGTGATGATGCCATTCACATCAGTTTTTGATACAATATTACTGTTTTCTATAGCCTCTTGATACTGTTGTAACATAAATTAATTTTACCAAAATTAATCCCAAAGTATACTTACTCCATACTCCTGATTTAAAATTGCCGTTTTTGTGTAATAAATCTTTTTACCATACTTTTTACTCAGAAGCTCCACTTCAAGTTCACCTTCACTCAGCAGCTCACGCACCTCTTTATAAGAAAGCCACTTTCCATAACGAGCAAGTGTGTTTTGCCAGATACGAAAATCACAACTTGACTCCTGCGTAAGCTCATACATCTCACCGTCTTCACTTATCCAGTGTGCGTTTGAGCAGGCATAAAGCTTTACTTTTTTACCTCGAACCTCTTTGTCTCGCACTTCAATCAAACCATCTTCACAATAAGGGCATTTTCCTAAAGTCATATTCCGCTCTTTTTTCTTTTTCTTCGCTATGCAAATGTAATGGAAGTTTACTAAAAAAAGCAATTCCTTTAAAAAAATATGTCATTTTGTCAAAAAAATTTTATCATTATTTATGTTACAATTCTTTATGCAAAACAACTCTAAACAACTCGAACTTTTAAATAATACGACACAGACTTTTGAAGATGAATTTTACAAATATGCAAAACCTCTTGAGTT
>JAMOSE010000174.1 GCA_027063215.1 Sulfurimonas sp.
TTAAACAGGTGGCAGAAGCAAAGGGTATAGGTTTTATTGATTTGCGTTTGGCATTGATGGATCCTACAGATCTAAAAGGGATACCGTTTTATGACAAAGAGAGTCATAGCGCACTCTGGGCACCGCCGGCATTTTTGCCACAAGATGGGGAGGGAATTTTATTTTTGGATGAGCTTAACGCTGCAGCACCGGCTGTACAGTCATCAGCATATCAGTTGATACTAGATAGATCTATTGGTGAATATCTTTTACCTGATGGCTGGGCAATAGTTGCAGCTGGAAACAGAGAAGGTGACAGAGGTGTAACCTACCGAATGCCTGCTCCTCTTGCAAATAGATTTGTGCACTTTGAGCTTGAAGTCAGTGTAGAAGATTGGCGGGAGTGGGCTTATAAAAATGCTATTGACAGTCGTATTATTGCTTATATATCGTATAAAAATGAACACCTTTTTTGTTTTGATCCAACGAGTGGAGCGAAGAGTTTTGCAACACCGAGATCATGGGAATATGTGCATAATATTTTAGAGGCAGATGTAAACAAAACATTGCTTTTGGATATTTTAAGCGGTGCTATTGGCAAAGAGGTAGCGGTAGGATTTCTTTCGTTTGTAAAAGTAATGGATCGACTGCCTGATATTGATGCTGTTTTATCTGCTGATTTGCAGGAGTATCCTCATGATGTTGATGTTTTATATGCACTCTCTTCAGGAGTTGTCAGTAGATATTTACAAAATCCCTCAGATGAGGTTTTGGAAAATATCTTATTGTATACACTTGAATTAAAAGCAGAATTTGCTGTGCTGATTGTTCAAGATCTCCAGAGAAACGGTGTAAAAATGGAGCATTTACACGCGTTTAAAAGATGGGTTGAAAAATTTGCATATCTTTTGGCATAGACAGTGAAAACAGCAGAAAAGCTCTCACAGGCAAAAGCAAAACTTCTCGTTGATTATCCTTATTTTGGGACATTGGCTTCAAAACTTGAACTTGTAATCAATGATGATTTGGAGAGTTTTAGGAGTAATGGGCTAAAGTTAGAGTATAGAGAGGAGTATCTTAATGCCTTGGACCTGAGTGAGATAGCATTTATTTTGGCAAATGGTGCTATGCATTCGGTACTTGCACATGATATACGTAAAAAAAATCGCAGCGGATGGCTGTGGCAGATGGCAACCGATATTGCCATCAATGATATGCTCTTGCAAAATGGACTTGATATGCCTTATGGGGCACAGTATCGTGAACGTTTTAGCGGTATGTATGCCGAAGAGATATATGCTGCGCTCAAAGAGGATATTTTACGGGATGATGAAGATCTGGAGTATGAAGCAGATGAGGAAGATGATGTACAAAACAGGGATCAAGAATCAAAGTCAAGCCAAGAGGTACTAGAGGAGGAGATACTTTGTGAAATACTTTTGGCAGAGGAGGCGATTTCACTTTTAGCCTCTACAATGCAAAATGGTGAAGCACCTGCGTCTATTGAGCGTTTTTTTGATCTGAATTTTTCTTCAAAAATGAATTGGCGAGAGCTATTGCGTGAAGCAATTGACAGATATTTTCGTGATGATTATACAATGATGCCGCCATCAAAAAAGCTTTTGTATGAGGGGATCTATCTTCCTTCTAATACTTCAGAGACTTTTAGGCTTGTTATTGCAGTTGATACATCCGGATCCATAGATGAAGAACTGTTGAGTCTCTTTTTAAGTGAAGTAAATTTTATAATGGAAGCAGCACAAAATTATGTGATTGATCTGCTTGTTTGTGATGATAAGATCCATTCGCATAGCACTTTTTACAGTGGTGATATCTTAACATGTGATCTTAAAGGTGGAGGTGGAACAGATTTTCGTCCTGTTTTTGATTGTGTTGCAAAAGAGTTTGATGATATAAAATTACTGCTTTATTTTACAGATCTTGAGGGTATGTTTCCAAAAGAAGAGCCAATATATGCTGTAAAATGGATTACACCAAAAGAGAGAGAAATCCCTTTTGGAGAGCTTATTGTTTTAGAAGACTAAGCTTCAAAAACAACTTGGTTTCGACCGCCGTTTTTTGCTTTATAGAGCATCATATCTGCTTCGCTGATACTCTCTTCAAGTGTATCTTCATCATTATGTACAACTGCACCGATAGAGATAGTGAATTTGATATAGTTATCTTTATCTACACAAAAAGAGTAGCTTTCAACTTCACTTCGAATTCTCTCTATAATATCTTGGGCACTGTATCTGTTGATATTTTTAAGAACTATACAAAACTCTTCTCCACCAAATCTTGCAACGATATCTCGTGGACTTGTTGAACTTCGTAAAATATCAGCAAGGGTAACAATGACCTGATCGCCTACATCATGTCCATAGGTATCATTGATCTTTTTAAAATGATCAATATCTATCATGGCTACTGCAAATTTTTCACCACTCTCTTTTGCATCTTCGAGATATTCACTCATGGCTTGGAAAAAATATCTTCGGTTATAAAGCCCTGTAAGATAGTCGCGATTTGCATAGTTCATAATCATTTGGATATTCTCAAGTGCTTCAATTGTATTGTTGACACGAACAGAAAATTCTTCTTTTGAAAATGGCTTTTTAATGTAGTCATTTGCACCATGTTTTAAAAAAAGTGCTGTCACTTCATCATCATCATTTCCTGAAAGTGCAAGGATAGAGAGCTCATCTTTTGAATATGTTTTACGGATTTCATAGGTCAGTTCAAGTCCATCCATTACCGGCATATTATAATCTGTAATTACTAAAGAGATATCAGGTTTTGCCTGAAGCATACCAAGAGCTTCTTCTCCATGTGCTACAGTAATGACATTAAAGAAAAGATTTTCCAAAATATTCTGCATCTGTTTTCGAAATATCATTGCATCATCGACAACAAGTACCTTATGATTTGCATTTTTCTGTAAACGTTGAATAGTATGAATAATGTAGTCTATATCTCCGTTTCCACCTTTATTTACATAATCAATTATATTTTTCTTGAGCATTTGTGCACGGAATTTTTTATCTATATTTGCACTCAATACAATAACCCGCTGTTTTTTTGCCAATACATAATCAACTATCTCTCCATCAGGAGCATCTGGAAGATTAATATCAAGAAGTGTGATAAAATATTTGTAACGTCTTAAAAATAGTTTTGCTTCATTTAATGAATAGGCTACATCTACTTCCATTTCTAAGGCACTTTGAATCTTCTTTGCGATTAGTTTTGCTAAGGTTTTATTATCTTCTACGATTAGTATTTTATCACTCATTAAATTGTCTCCAAAAAATAGTTCTCTTTATTTAAAAGTATAGCTTTATTAATCTAAAATTATAGTAAGAAGAGGTACTATCCGTTTATGAATCATATGGATGTAACTTTAAAGAAATTACAAGAAGGGCAAAATGTTTTTTTAACAGGGGGTGCCGGTGTTGGAAAAACAACGACAACACGGGCTATAATAGAAGCGTATGAGGCAGATGCAAAAAAAGTTGCCAAATTGGCATCAACAGGTATGGCTGCAACGCTTATCGGAGGTCAGACTCTGCACAGTTTTTTCGATTTTGGAATTGCTGCTGATATGAATGCATTGGAAAAAAGTGCAAAGTTGGAGCCTAAAAAAAAGATAAAAAAGCTGATAGCCTCTATGGATCTTATTGTTATTGATGAAGTTTCTATGATAAGTGATACACTTTTTGAGATGATAGCATTTCGTTTAGAGCAATCTGGATTTAGCGGATCCCTTTTGCTTGTCGGTGATTTTTTACAATTACCTCCTGTTGTAAAGGGGAAGCAAGAGGTCTCTTATGCTTTTGAATCTGTTGCATGGAAGATGTTTGATTTTGAGATTGTAGAGTTAACCTATGTCTATCGTACAGATGATACAGATTTTATAGAGCTTTTAAACCATGTTCGTTTTGGAATGATAGATGAAAATGTCCATCATCAACTCAATAGTTTTATAAAACCACTTCCGCATGATTTTATAAACTATACCTTTCTTTTTGGAAAAAATATCTCTGCTATAGAACATAACCGAAGACAACTTGCCTATATAGAAAGTGAACTTTTTATCAAAGAGGCGCAAATTATTATAGGAAAAAAATCAGTTACACCAAGAGTTGTCGAGCGTTTTATGCAGGATGCCAGAATTGAAAAAGAGTTGGAGCTAAAAATCGGTGCACCTGTTCTTTTTTCCCGTAATGCATGGAACTATTTTAACGGGGAACGAGGCGTTATTGTCAACATTGATGAACGTTATCTCTATGTACAAAAAGCAGATGCAAAGATCGTTAAGCTTGAGCAGGTAGCACAAAGTAAAACAGAGTGGAGAGAAAAAAAAGAAAATGGCAGGTCTGAATTTGTTGAGGAGGAACTTTTTAGAGTTTATCAATATCCTGTTAAATTGGCTTTTGGAATTACTATTCACAAATCACAAGGTATGAGTATTGCGAATCTTATTGTTGAGACACGCGAGATCTTTGCGCCATCTCAGTTTTATGTAGCACTCTCACGTACATCAGATCCAAAAAATCTTATTCTTATTGCTCCTAATAGACAGTGGCATGAATTAGCCTATGTAAATATAAAAGCAATGGCTTTTGTAAAAGGTAAAAAGCCATGTTGAGAAAAATAGATAATGGCATACTCTTTATGCTTGGATCTGCTCTTATCTCTGCTCTTAATGGCGCGCTTACAAAAATTCTTACGCAAGATATCAGTGCTTTGGAAGTTGTTTTTTTTAGAAATTTTATAGGGATTTTTTTAATTTTGTATGCATTAAAACATACTCCGCCAACACTCAGTGGAGGAAAATTTCATCTACTCTTTTTAAGAGGATTTTTTGGTTTTACAGCAATGATTCTTTTTTTCTATACTATTGCCGAAATTCCTTTGGGAGAAGCAATTACACTCAATAAAACTTCACCTTTCTTTGTAACAATTTTAGCTTTTTTTCTTTTGGGAGAGCATTTGACTCTGCGTACTGCTATTGCACTTTTTATAGGTTTTAGCGGTACAGTATTGATTACAAAACCTTTTGGTTTTGCGTTCTCTTATATAGATTTTTTAGGTCTTTTGGGAGGTTTTTTTGCCGCTGCTGCCTATACAACGATCAAGAAAATTAAAGATATTTATGACTCTCGAGTAATTGTACTCTCCTTTGTTTTTATAGGAACACTTCTTCCTGCTTTCCTGTTTATAATAGCAAATTTTGTCCAGCCTATTTCAAGTTTGACCTTTTTATTTCCTCAGTTTATCGTACCCCAAAGTTTGCAGATATGGATGCTTATAATTTTTATGGCATTGATTTCTACACTATCACAATGGTTGTTGACAAAAGCATATAGTTCTAAAAACCTTAGTATTATAGGAGTGATTAGTTATACAAATATTCCTTTTGCTATAGGATTTGGTTTTCTTTTGGGCGATGATTTTCCTGATACTTTGACATTTACAGGTATAGCCTTAATAGTTCTAGGTGGTATCTTAGTTAGTAAAAAATAGTGAGCTTTTGGTGAGTTTAAGTTATAATATAACAAAAAACAGTTATTCTCTCCTTTAGAAATATTTGGAGATGATAAGTGAAAAATATGCAGGCTTGTGTCGAGTTAATACAAGAGAGTGAAGATAAGTTTCGTAAGATTGCTGAAAATTCGCTTGTTGGGATGTTTATTTACAACGATTATTTCTTATATGTTAATGATGCTTTTTGTAAAATGACGGGATATACTGCAGCAGAATTATTAAAGATGCATCCGTGGGATCTTGTTGAAGAACAAGATAAA